>JADJCK010000006.1:300000-492052 GCA_016703265.1 bacterium | reverse complement strand
CCGTGAACGAGCCGCCGGGCCCCATCGCCAGGTCGCTGACGCCGCCGAGCGGCGTCCAGGCCGAGCTCGAGGCGATGCCGATACCGTCGAAGGCCTCTCCGCGGGCGATGCGGTAATCGCCGCCGACGACGATGCCGCCGCCGATCGGAAGCAGCGCGCCGAAGCCGGTGTCGAAGCCGGCGTTGGGCGCGAATGGCGCCTGCAGCTGCGCGCCGTCCCAGGCGACCAGGCCCGGCGAGACGATCCCACCGGTCGTGCCGTCCGCGACCTGGGCCAGCAGGCGGCCCTCGTGCTCGACCATCGCCTCGGAGATGAAGCCGCCGATGTTCGACCAGGCGCCGGCGTCGAACGCGCTGGTCGCCGGGAGCCAGTACGATCCGCTCACGCGGAACCACCTGCTGACGACGAGCCCGGAACCATGCGCGGCCAGGGAGTGTACAACCGCATTCCGGGCCACGTTCGTCCAGGCCTGGCCGTCCCAGCGTTCCACGTTCCCGGACTCGGTGGCGAACACGACGCCGTCGCTTGGCGCGACAGCGTCCGTGACCGCGTCGGGCAAGCCCTCGCCGAGGGGTACGACCTGCGCGCCGTCCCACGCGAAGACATGTGCGACGCTGTCCCCGCGCGCCGTCGTGAAGTCGCCGCCCACGTACAGCAGCCCGTCGCGCACCGTCAGCGTCCGCACCGGGCCATCGGTCTGCAGGGCGTTGCTCCAGGCGTTCCCGTCCCAGCGCCAGGCGCCGGCATACAGGTCGCCGCCAAAGCTTGCCATGCAGCCCACGCCCGCGCCGGGCAGCCCCTCGCCGAGCGGCTGCCACGCGGCGCCGTCCCAGCGGGCGACGCGCTCCAGTTTCGTCGCCCCCGAGTGCCGGAAGAATCCCGCGGCCACGACTTGTCCGTCGTGTTCGGCGAGCGCCTTCACGCTGCCGTCGAACCCGTCACCCAGCGCCGACCAGCCCGTCACGACGCCGTCGTTCGTCACCAGGCGCGCCACGTTGCGCACCGGGACGTCGCCCACCGCGAGGATGGACCCGCCCACGAACACCTCGCCGGGGCGCGACAACATGGCCGACACGGTACCTTGCACGCCGGCGTGGTGGTAGCCGGTGACCCAGTCGGCATCGGCCGCCGGTTGCGCGGCCGCGGGGACGGCGATCGCAAGCAGCGAGGCGACCAGGGCGATGGCGATCGGGCGCGGGCGAGATTTCATGTCGGCATCACCTTTCGGGCTATCCGCCGGGCACGCGGCTCCCTCGCGCGGATCCCTCGACATGGCGTTCATGATGGGTGCGGCAAGGATAGCACGATTCGTGGGGTTTGGGGCTGGCGGAAGCGAGGGCTGCGCGCCGGGGCCGCATCGCCGCCGCAGATCCGTCCGCCGGCGCACACCGGGTCGGGCGTGCGCCGGCGCACGCCCGGCCACCCCCGACGACCCCACTGCGCGATTTCCCGCGCCAGACCGCCCCGCCTGTACTATCCTCCCGGCAACCGACTCCCGGTCCCGAGATCCACGAGCCCCAGGCCCCCAGCCCCGAGGACCCATCCCCGTGTCCACCACCCCCTTCAAAGGCATCATCCTGGCCGGCGGAACCGGCAGCCGCCTGCATCCGCTCACCCTCACGGTGAGCAAGCAGCTGATGCCCGTCTACGACAAGCCGATGATCTACTACCCGCTGTCGACGCTGATGCTGGCGGGGATCCGCGACATCCTCATCATCACCACGCCGGAGGACCAGCCCTCGTTCCGCAAGCTGCTGGGCGACGGCCGGCGCTGGGGATTGCGCCTCGAGTACACCGTGCAGCCGACGCCCGACGGGCTGGCGCAGGCGTTCCTGCTGGCGGAGGAGTTCCTGGACGGCGGGCCGGCGTGCCTGATCCTGGGCGACAACATCTTCTATGCCGAAGGCCTCTCGAAGCGGCTGCAGCGGGTGGCACAGCAGGAGAGCGGTGGCACCATCTTCGGCTACACGGTCAGCGACCCCGAGCGCTACGGCGTCATCGAGGTGGGCCCTGACGGGCGCGCCGTCGGGGTCGAGGAAAAGCCGAAGCAGCCGAAGTCGAACATCGCGGCAACGGGGCTGTACTTCTTCGATCGTGACGTGGTGGGCATCGCGCGGGCGATCAAGCCTTCAGCGCGCGGCGAGCTGGAAATCGCAGACGTGATCCGCGCGTACCTCGAGCGCGGCGACCTCAACGTGGAAATCCTCGGCCGCGGCGCCGCGTGGCTCGACACCGGCACGCACCAGTCGCTGCTCGACGCCGGGCAGTTCATCCGCGTGATCGAGGATCGGCAGAGCTTCAAGATCGCCTGCCCCGAGGAGATCGCCTGGCGCATGGGCTTCATCGACGATGCGCAGCTGCGCGCCCTGGCCGCTCCCCTGCGCAACAGCGGCTACGGCGGCTACCTGCTGCGCCTGCCCGAGGAGCGGCGATGAACGTGATGGAAACGGCGCTGCCGGGCGTGCTGGTCTTCGAGCCACGCGTGTTCGGCGACCACCGCGGCTATTTCCTGGAGACGTGGCGCGCCGACGTGTTCACGAAGGCCGGCATCACGCTGCCGTTCGTGCAGGACAACCAGAGCAGCTCCCGGCAGGGCGTGCTGCGCGGCATCCACTACCAGGTGAAGCAGCCGCAGGGCAAGCTCGTGCGGGTCATCAGCGGGCGCGTGTTCGACGTGGCGGTGGACCTGCGGCGGCACTCAACTCACTTCGGCCGCTGGACAGGTGTGGAGCTCTCGGCCGACAACCATCGCCAGTTCTGGGTGCCGCCCGGATTCGGCCATGCGTTTTACGTGTTGAGTGAAATGGCCGAGTTCGTTTACAAGTGCACCGACTACTACGCTCCCGAGCACGAGCGCGCGCTGCGCTGGGACGACCCGGCGGTCGGCATCGACTGGCCGCTGGTGCCGGGCGTGGAGACGGTGCTGTCGGACAAGGACCGGGCGGGCCGGTCGCTGGCGGAGGCCGAGGTCTTCGACTGATCGTGTCCGGAACTCCATCATGTCCAGACGACCTTCGGGAGGCGCATGTTCCGCATCGGGCAGGGCTGGGATCGCCATCGGCTGGTGCCGGGGCGCCGCTGCGTGCTGGGCGGGGTCGAATTCCCCGACTGCCCGGTGGGTCCGCTGGGGCACTCCGACGGCGATGCGCTGTGCCATGCACTGGCCGACGCGCTGCTGGGTGCGGCGGGCCTGGGCGACATCGGGCGGCATTTTCCCGATACCGACCCGCGCTGGGCGGGCGCCGACAGCCTCGAGTTGTTAACGCAGGTGCGCGCGCTGGTCGAGGCGGCCGGCTGGCAGGTGGGGAACGTCGACGCGACGGTCATCACCGAGCAGCCGATGATGGCACCGGCGGCCGGGGCCATGGCGGCCCGGCTGGCCACGGCGCTGGGCGTGACCCCGGCGCAGGTCTCGGTCAAGGGGACACGCGGGGAAGGAATGGGCCCCGAAGGCCGGGGCGAATGCATGACCGTGCAGGCGGTTGCACTGTTGAGCCGCGCGGCGCAGGCCTGAAACGCGGCGGGAGGTCGGGACCGATGCGAGTGGCGGTATTGATGGGCGGGGACTCCTCCGAGCGCGAGGTCTCGCTGCGCTCCGGCCAGGCGGTGGCCCAGGGGCTGCGCGAGGCCGGGCACGATGTGGTCGAGGTCGAGATCGCCAGCGTGGCGGCCGTCATCGGCTGCGAGGCGTTGCAGGGCGTCGATGTGGTCTTCCCGGCGCTGCACGGCGGCGACGGCGAGGACGGCCACCTGCAGGCGCTGCTCGAGGTGCTCGGCTACAGCTACGCCCTGTCGGGGCCCGGCGCCAGCGCCCTGGCCATGGACAAGGGCCTGACCAAGCGCCTGATGCGCTCAGCCGGCATCCCCACGCCCGACTGGCTGCAGGTGACCTGGAACTGCCGGCCGGGGGCCGCGCCGCAGGTCACCATCCCCGGTTCGGGGGCTGCCGCAGAGCCCGACCTCACCCTTGAGCGCATCCACGAGCGGGTGTTGGCGGAAATCGGGTTCCCGGCCGTGGTCAAGCTGAACACCGGGGGCAGTTCGGTCGGGGTGGAGATCGTCGCGAAATCGGCCGATTTCACCGGCGCCTTCGAGCGCGTGGCGGCCGCCGGCGGCACCTGCCTGGTCGAGGTCCTGGTGGAGAAGTACATTCCCGGGCGCGAACTTACGGCGGCGATCCTGCTCGGCAGGCGCCTGCCGCTGCTCGAGATCCGGCCGCGCGAGGGGTTCTACGACTACCGCAACAAATACACCTCCGGCGCCAGCGATTACCTGGTGCCGGCCCCGGTCCATTCGCCGGTTTACGAGCAGATCGTGGGCGACGCCCTGCGCCTGTACGAACTGGCCGGGTGCCGGGGGATGTCCCGCATCGACTTCCGGCTCGACGGCGACGCCTATTACTGCCTGGAAATCAACACGATACCGGGCATGACGGCCACCAGCCTGGTGCCGAAGGCCGCCGCCGCGGTGGGGATCGGTTTCGCGGCCCTGGTGGACGACCTCTGCCGCGCGGCCCGACTGCCGGCCGAGGCCGCACCCGGCCGGGCATTTTCTTGACAACGATTTGCAGCGCGTTATATATTCCCGCACCCGAATCGGTCCAGGTCCGTCCCGGTCCGCGCCGGTCTGTTCGGACACGTCTGGCAGGTCAGAGACCTGTGGATTGATTGACGTGCCGGCAAGGTGCGGGCACAAGGGGCTCGGGCCGATCTTTGGCTGACAGTCGGGCTGGCGTAGCTCAACTGGTAGAGCACCTCACTTGTAATGAGGCGGTTGGGGGTTCAAGTCCTCTCGCCAGCTCCAGGCTCTCGTCGAGCGCCGCGGGTTGGCCGGGACCGGAACGGCTGCGGTGCGCTTGGACTTGTAGTGCGCTTGGTCATGATTCGCTTCGGGGACACGGTTTCGCTTTTTTGAGGTGGTTCTGGGGGGGTTCCCGAGCGGCCAAAGGGAACAGACTGTAAATCTGTCGGCGTACGCCTTCGGAGGTTCGAATCCTCCCCCCCCCACCACGATAGATGGGTCGGCCAGGGTGCCGGCCACCGGTTGATGGCCGACGGTTCGGAGCGGGAATAGCTCAGTTGGCAGAGCATCAGCCTTCCAAGCTGAGGGTCGCGGGTTCGAACCCCGTTTCCCGCTCCAGAAGCTTGGTGCAGGCCGCGGAGACGGCGCCATCCTTCCTGCGCACGCAGTGCGCGAAGGGGCGCGGGCCGCGGCCGGCGGAAGTTCCGTAGTCGCGGGCCGGCAGAGATCCGGCAACGTCTCGGAGCCCACGTAGCTCAGGCGGTAGAGCACTTGCATGGTAAGCAAGCGGTCAGCAGTTCAATTCTGCTCGTGGGCTCCAGTTCTTTCGCAGGGTCGTGTGACACGTTTGTTGGATCGGCGGCAGTTCGTCTGAGACGACGGATCCCCGCCGAACCTTTCATGGGAGGAAGCCGCTGATGGCACGCGCAAAATTCGAACGCACGAAGGACCACGTTAACGTCGGCACGATCGGCCACGTGGACCATGGCAAGACGACGCTGACGGCGGCGATCACGGAGATCCTCTCGAAGAAGGGTCTGGCCGACTACGTGCCGTTCGACCAGATCGACAAGGCTCCGGAAGAGCGCGAGCGCGGCATCACGATCGCGACCGCTCACGTGGAGTACCAGAGCAAGACGCGCCACTACGCGCACGTCGACTGCCCGGGCCACGCCGACTATGTGAAGAACATGATCACGGGCGCGGCGCAGATGGACGGCGCGGTGCTGGTGGTTTCGGCCAGTGACGGCCCCATGCCCCAGACGCGCGAGCACATCCTGCTGGCCCGTCAGGTGGGCGTGCCGTACATCATCGTCTTCCTGAACAAGGTGGACATGGTGGACGACGAGGAGCTGCTGGAGCTGGTGGAGCTCGAGATCCGCGAGCTGCTGGACAAGTACGAATTCCCCGGCGACAAGACGCCGATCATCCGCGGCAGCGCGCTGAAGGCGCTGGAGAGCGGCGACGCGGACAGCGAAGAGGCCAAGTGCATCTTCAACCTGATCGACGCCCTGGACAGCTACATTCCGCTGCCGCAGCGTCAGCTGGACAAGCCGTTCCTGATGCCGGTGGAGGACGTGTTCTCCATCTCGGGCCGTGGCACGGTGGCGACCGGTCGTATCGAGCGCGGCATGGTGAAGACCGGCGAGAAGATCGAGCTGGTGGGCATCCGTGACACGCAGAACACGGTGTGCACGGGCGTTGAGATGTTCCGGAAGATCCTGGACGAGGGCCAGGCCGGCGACAACGTGGGTCTTCTGCTTCGCGGCATGAAGAAGGAAGACGTCGAGCGCGGCATGGTCATCTGCAAGCCGGGCTCGGTGACGCCTCACACGAAGTTCGAGGCCGAGGTCTACATCCTGACGAAGGAGGAGGGTGGCCGCCACACTCCGTTCTTCACGGGTTACCGTCCGCAGTTCTACTTCCGGACGACGGACGTGACGGGCAACACCGAGCTGCCCGAGGGCGTGGAGATGGTCATGCCCGGCGACAACATCAAGGTCGTGGTGGACTTGCACACGCCGATCGCGATGGAAGAGGGCCTTCGTTTCGCCATCCGCGAGGGTGGTCGTACGGTGGGCGCCGGCGTCGTCGCGAAGATCTTCAAGTAGTACGGGGCTGCTGAAGCAGTCCATGGCCGTCGGCCGGAGAGCAGGATCGCATGCGTGACATCATCACCCTCGCTTGCACCGAGTGCAAGATGAGGAACTACACGACGAAGAAGAACAAGCGGCTCCATCCGGACCGGGTGCAGTACAAGAAGTTCTGCCCCAAGTGCGGCAAGCACACGGATCACAAGGAGACCCGCTAGTCGGGTTGGCAGATGCCGGAGCCGTTGCCCATCCTGGTGGGCGCCGGCTCCGGTCGGGTTTCGCAGGGGTGTAGCTCAGTTGGTAGAGCATCGGTCTCCAAAACCGAGGGTCGCGGGTTCGAATCCTGCCGCCCCTGCCAGCGATACCGTAGTCGTCCCGACTGGGTGCCAACGCCCCGGGGCGCCGTCAGGAAGGTCCTAGTATGGTCGCGCGCGTCTCACAGTACCTGCGGGAAACTGCGCAGGAAATGAAGCGTGTCTCCTGGCCCGGGAAGCTGGAGCTGAAGGAATCGACGATCGTGGTGCTGGTCACCGTGACTGTCATCACGATCTTCCTGTTTTTCGTGGACAAGGCGCTGGATCTCGGCGTCAAGGGGATCATCAAGTCCCTGGGATGACGGGGAAAGCAGTACCGGGCCCTGCCCGACCCAGCCCCTGAGATGGGACAGTTGTCCCGTTTTTGGGGTGTCTGCGCGTCGAGGTGCCGGGAATGGACGCCCGGGGGTGCTTGCGCCCCGGTTCGATGAAGCCGATTGGAGCCGGTCGTGTTCGACAACGATGATCGCAGCGGCGACAGCAAGCCGAAGGCCACGGACGCCGAGTCCCTGTTCCTGGATCTGCCGGAAGAGGACTACTCCGCGCCGGAGCCGGCCGCCGAGCCGGCGTCCACGCGGACGCGGACGGCCGAGGACGAACTGCTCGACGCGGTCGACCTGCCGATCAGTGCCGACGACCAGGCTGAGATCGAACGTCGCGGGAAGATGAAGTGGTACGTCATCCACGCGAACACCGGCCATGAGAACAAGGTCAAGCGCAACATCGAAATGGCCGTGAAGTCGAACCACATGGAAGAGTACTTCGGCGAAGTGCTGGTCGCGACGCAGGACGTCACCGAGATGAAGAACGGGAAGCGCTCGACCGTGAAGCGCAAGTATTTCCCGAGCTACATCCTCGTCGAGATGGTCATGGACAAGGAGTCCCAGCACTTCATCAACAGCATCCCGGGCGTGACGCGCTTCATCGGCGGCACGCTGCTCAAGCCCGAGCCCATCTCGCGGGAAGAGGTCGACCGTATCCTCGGTCGCATCTCGACCCCGGACGAGGCCCGGACGACCGTCGACATTCCGTACGACGTGGGCGACAGCGTCCAGGTCATGGACGGCCCGTTCACGGAGTGGATCGGCGTGATCAACGAGATCAATCACGACAAGGGCAAGCTCAAGGTGATGATCTCGATTTTCGGCTCGGAGACCCCGGTGGAGCTCGATTTCCTGCAGGTCAAGCCTGTCTGAGCTCCGTCGAAGTCGGGCGGTCGCGGGTTTTGTCTGGACCTGGCGGCCGTCACCGTTCCCGTTTCTCTCAGGCGGGGCGGACCATAGAAGAGGGCTCGGCGGCGATCAACGCCGGGCGGCAGGTGTGGACCCTGCTGCACGGGATCACGAAGCCGGCGGTGCCCGGTCCTGGAATCAGGACGGATTGTTCAAGGAGTGACCAAGCATGGCCAAGAAAGTCGTAACGCAGGTCAAGCTGCAGATCAAGGCAGGCCTGGCCAATCCGGCGCCCCCCGTGGGACCGGCGTTGGGTCAGCACGGCCTGAACATCATGGAATTCTGCAGCGCCTTCAACGAGCGGACCAAGGAACAGATGGGTCTGGTGATCCCGGTGGTCATCACCGTGTTCTCCGATCGGAGCTTCAGCTTCATCACGAAGACCCCTCCGGCCTCGGTTCTCATCAAGAAGGCCCTGGGCCTGACCTCAGGCAGCCACAAGCCCGGCAGGGAACCCCTCGGCAAGATTACGCGTGCCCAGTTGCGCGACATCGCTGCCATGAAGATGGAGGACCTGAACGCCGGATCGCCCGAGGCCGCGATGAAGATCATCGCCGGCACCGCTCGTAGCATGGGGCTGGAAGTGGTCTAGTCCCCGGACTGCGAACACGGCGCCGGACCGCTTGCGGAGCCGGCACCGGAGAAACTGGGACCCTGGACGGCAGCCGCCGCGAAGGAATCCCGCTTCGAATCATCACAGTCAACGGGAGCGATCCACGTAATGAAGCACGGAAAATCCTACCGCACGGGCCGGGAGCTGGTCGATCGCAGCAAAACGTACTCGATTGACGAGGCGATGCTGTTGCTCGACTCGATGCCCAAGTCCAAGTTCGACGAGACGGTCGATGTCGCCGTGCGTCTGAACGTCAATCCGCGGCACGCCGACCAGATGGTCCGCGGCACCGTGGTCCTGCCCAACGGCACCGGCAAGACCGTGAGGGTCCTCGTGATCACTCGCGGTCCCAAGGAGAAGGAAGCCGCTGACGCAGGCGCCGACATGGTCGGGGCGGACGAGTTCCTGCCCAAGATCAAGGAAGGCTGGACTGACGTCGACGTCATCATCGCGACCCCCGACATGATGGGTGAGCTGGGCAAGCTGGGCCGGGTCCTCGGTCCCCGCGGGCTCATGCCGAACCCGAAGGTCGGAACCGTCACCATGGATATCGCCAAGGCCGTCAAGGAAGCGAAGGCCGGCCGCATCGAGTACCGCGTCGACAAGGCCGGTATCGTGCATGCGCCGCTGGGCAAGCGTTCCTTTGGTCCGGTCAAGCTGACGGAGAACGCCCGCACGCTCTTCCACGAGCTGCAGCGTGTCCGTCCGGCGGCGGTCAAGGGCGTCTACGTCAAGTCGGTCTTCGTGTCCGGCACGATGTCGCCGTCCATCCGCGTCGAGCAGAGCAGCATCAGCTAGGCGGGCCCGTCCGCACGGACCATGCGTGGTCCGTCGGCCCCGTCCGGCTCGTACGGTTGATAGATGAAGGAGAGTTGCCTGATGGCACGTCCCGAGAAAATCAATGAGGTCGAGGCCATCTCCGAACGGATGAAGAATGCCGAGTGCATGGTCTTCACGGACTACACCGGTATTCCCGTTCTGGCGATGACGGCCTTCCGCCGCAACTGCCGCGCCAAGGGTGTCGATTGCCGCGTGGTGAAGAATCGCCTCGCACGCATCGCCGCCACGAAGCACGGCATGGGCGACTTGTCGGAGCACCTGAAGGGTCCGACGGCCGTCCTGTTCGGCATGGAAAGCCAGGTCGAGGCCGCCCGCATCGCTGTCGAGTTCTCGAAGGAGAACGAGAAGCTGAAGATCAAGGGCGGTTTCGTCGATGGCCGGTTCCTCACCCCCGAACAGGTGGTAGCCCTGTCGAAGGTGCCGAGTCGCGAACAGCTGCTGTCCATGATGATGGGCAGCGTCAACGCGCCGGCCCGTGGCCTCGCTGTGGTGACCAACGGTGTCGCCGCATCGCTGTGCCGCGCCATCGACGCCGTGGCGAAGCAGAAGGCCGCCTGACCGCGGGTCCGAGTCGAGAGAGTGGGGCGCCCCGCCTGAACGGCCGTCGCGTCCCGAGAAAAACCAGACAAACCCGGAACCGCCGGTTCCGTCCTGCAAGGAGAACGACAGACATGAGCAACCTGAGCGAAAACGCCGCCAAGGTCCTGGACCTGATCTCGAGCATGACCATCCTCGAGGCCGCCGACCTGGTGAAGGCCATGGAAGAGAAGTTCGGTGTCAGCGCCGCCGCCCCCACGATGATGGCCGGCCCGGCTGCCGCCGCCGTCGTGGAAGAGGTCAAGGACGAGTTCACCGTCGTGCTGACCGCTGCCGGCGACAAGAAGATCCAGGTCATCAAGGAAGTCCGGGCCATCACCGGCCTGGGCCTGAAGGAAGCCAAGGACCTGGTCGAGGGTGCGCCCGCCACGGTGAAGGACGGCTGCACCAAGGCCGAGGCCGAGGCCCTGAAGGCCAAGCTGGAAGAAGTCGGTGCGATCATCGACCTGAAGTAGGCGCGATCCGCAGTCGGGGCGGCTTCCCTGTGAGGCCGCCCCTTGCGGCCCCTGTCCGGCGTGCCGTCGACGCCGCGATCGGGGCACCGCCGAAGGAGCGAGGCGCCGGCCACCGCCGGGTGGGCGCCAGCGGCGACAGTCAAAACGGCAGCCCCGGGCCAAAGGCCGAGCGAGGGGGCGCCGACCCTTCTTCCGAGGAAGTGGCCCAGTGAGAAAACCCTCCGTCGATAAGTTCACCGGACGCCTCAACTACTCCAAGATCCTGCACGACGAATCGATGCCGAACCTGCTGGCCGTCCAGCTGGACTCGTACAACGAGTTCCTGCAGGTCGGGACGAAGCAGGAAGAGCGCGACATGCGGGGCATCGAAGGCGTCTTCCAGACGATCTTCCCCATCGAGAGCACGCGCGGCAACCTGATCATGGAGTACATCAGCTTCAAGACCGGCGAGCCGAAATACGGCATCGACGAGTGCCAGGAGCGCGGCCTGACGTTCAGCGTACCGCTGAAGGTGAAGCTGCGCCTGGTGGTCAAGGAGGAGAACGAGGGCGGCGCGGGCGAGATGATGATCCGCGACATCCAGGAGCAGGAAGTCTACCTGGGTGAACTGCCGATGATCACGGACAAGGGCACCTTCCTCATCAACGGTGCCGAGCGCGTGATCGTCTCGCAGCTGCACCGTTCGCCGGGCGTGTTCTTCAGCGACGAGACGCACCCGAACGGCCGCCGGCTGTTCCGGGCGCGCATCATCCCGTACCGCGGTTCGTGGGTCGAGTTCACCACCGACATCAACAACCTGCTGTACGTGCATATCGACCGCAAGCGCAAGCAGCCGGCCACCATGCTGCTGCGCGCGCTGGGTTTCCATACGAACGAGGAGATCATCTCCCTCTTCCACGAGATCGAGACGGTCAAGCTCACGAAGCCGGGCACCAAGAAGTACCAGGAGCTCGAGGAGACGCTCGAGGGCCGCATCCTGGCCGGCGACCTGACGCGCGACGGCGAAGAAGAGCCGTTCGCCAAGGCCGGTGCGATCATCGACGCGCTGCTGCGCGAGACGATCCTGAACAGCGGCGTGAAGGAGTTCAAGCTGGTGGCGGCCGGCGAGGTCACCCTGAACGAACCCAGCCTGATCCTCAACACGCTGCGCAAGGACCCCAGCCGCACCCAGGACGAGGCGCTGCGTCGCTTCTACAGCCTGCTGCGCCCGGGCGATCCCCCGAACGAAGAGGTCGCCAAGGCACTGTTCGAGCGCCTGTTCTTCAATGAGAAGCGCTACGACCTGGCCGAGGTGGGCCGTTACAAGATGAACCGGCGCCTGTCGCTGGACGTCGACCCGAAGTGCACGACGCTCACGCCGGCCGACTTCCTGGCGATCACGCACGAGATGATCGGCCTGTTCCTGGGCAAGCGCGAGATCGACGACATCGACCATTTCGGCAATCGTCGCATCCGCTCGGTGGGTGAGCTGCTGGCCAACCAGTTCTCGGTGGGCCTCAGCCGCATGGCGCGCATCATCAAGGAGCGCATGAACCTGGCCGACAAGGAGAAGCCGCTCAGCCCGGCGGACCTGGTCAATGCCCGCACCGTGTCGGCGGTCATCCAGTCGTTCTTCGGCAGCAGCCAGCTCAGCCAGTTCATGGACCAGACGAACCCGCTCAGCGAGTTGACGCACAAGCGCCGCCTGTCGGCGCTCGGGCCGGGCGGCCTGCATCGCGACCGCGCCGGCTTCGAGGTGCGCGACGTGCACTACACGCATTACGGGCGCATGTGCCCGGTCGAGACGCCGGAAGGCCCGAACATCGGCCTGATCGCCAGCTTGGCCACGCACGCGCGGATCAACAGCTTCGGCTTCATCGAGTCGCCGTACCGGCGCGTGGAGAAGGGCCTCGTCACCCTCAAGACGGAGTACCTGACCGCCGACCAGGAGGACACGGTCACCATCGCGCAGGCCAACGCCGACATGGACGACAACGGCCATTTCGTGGCCAAGCGCGTGCTGGCGCGGTTCCGGGGCGAGTACCCGATGGCCAAGCCCGAAGAGCTGGACTACATGGACGTCTCGCCGAAGCAGATCGTTTCGGCGGCGGCCTCGCTGATCCCGTTCCTCGAGCATGACGACGCCAACCGCGCGCTGATGGGCTGCAACATGCAGCGCCAGGCCGTGCCGCTGCTGCGGACGGACGCGCCGATCGTCGGCACGGGCATGGAGAAGAAGGTGGCCATCGATTCGGGCGCCGTCGTGGTGGCCGAGTCGGCGGGCGTGGTCGAGGCGGCCACCGCCGACGCCATCGTCATCAAGTACGACGACCCGGACCAGGTGCGCTCGGGCAGCTTCTTCGACGCCAACGGCGTGGTCGAGTACAAGCTGCGGAAGTTCCGGCGCTCGAACCAGGACACCTGCTACAACCAGAAGCCCCTGGTGCGCCCGGGCGATCGCGTGACGGCCGGACAGCCGATCGCCGACGGCCCGAGCACGAGCCAGGGCGAGCTGGCCCTGGGCCGCAACCTGCTGGTCGCGTTCATGCCCTGGGGCGGCTACAACTTCGAGGACGCCATCCTGGTGTCCGAGCGCGCGGTGAAGGAGGACACCTTCACCTCGCTGCACATCGAGGAATTCGAGCTGCAGGTCCGCGACACCAAGCGCGGCGTCGAGGAAGTGACCCGCGAGATCCCGAACGTGGGTGAAGAGGCGCTGAAGAACCTCGACGAGGACGGCGTCATCTATCCCGGCGCGCGCGTGCGTCCGGGCGACATCATGGTCGGCAAGGTCACGCCCAAGGGCGAGACCGAGCTGAGCCCGGAAGAGAAGCTGCTGCGGGCCATCTTCGGCGAGAAGGCGGGCGACGTGAAGGACGCCTCGCTGAAGGCGCCCCCGGGCATGGACGGGATCGTGGTCGACGTGAGCGTGTTCAGCCGCCAGGACCGCAACACCCGCTCCAAGAAGGAAGAGAAGCGCCAGATGGATGCGCTGCGGCGCCGGCGCGACCGCGACCGCGGCAAGGTCAACGCCGTGGCCGAGGAGCGCCTGCGCGAGCTGTTCAACGGCGAGACCGCGCACCACATCATCGACGCCAACACGGGCGAGGTGCTGGTCAAGTCCGGGCGCAAGCTGACCGGGCAGGTCATCGAGGAGATGGACCTCGCGACCATCCACTGGGGCCTGCCGCTGGTCAAGGACGAGAAGCAGGATGCCCGCATCCGCTCGGTGTTCGAGGCGGCCGCGCGCGAGCGCGAGCGCATCGATGTCGAGTACGAGAAGAACGTCGAGCGTGCCCTGCGCGGCGACGAGCTGCCGCCCGGCGTGGTCAAGCTGGTCAAGGTCTACGTTGCCCGTAAGCGCAAGCTGTCGGTCGGCGACAAGATGGCCGGCCGCCACGGCAACAAGGGCGTCGTGTCGAAGATCATGGCCGAGGAGGACATGCCCTACCTGGCCGACGGCACGCCGATGGACATCGTGCTGAACCCGCTGGGCGTGCCCAGCCGTATGAACCTCGGGCAGATCCTCGAGACGCACCTGGGCTACGCGGCGTTCGCCAAGGGCATCCGCGCCATGACCCCGGTGTTCGACGGCGCGTCGATCGAGGAGATCAAGGCCGGCCTGGTCGAGGAAGGCCTCGACCCGAGCGGCAAGAGCACGCTCTACGATGGTCGCACGGGCGAGCGGTTCGACAAGCAGGTGACGGTCGGGATCATGTACATCCTGAAGCTGCATCACCTGGTCGAAGAGAAGATTCACGCCCGGTCGATCGGGCCGTACAGCCTGGTCACCCAGCAGCCGCTGGGTGGCAAGGCGCAGTTCGGCGGACAGCGCTTCGGAGAAATGGAAGTCTGGGCCCTCGAGGCCTACGGCGCGGCGAACTGCCTGCAGGAGATGCTGACGGTCAAGTCCGACGACGTGACCGGTCGTTCGCGCATCTACGAGGCGATCGTCAAGGGCGAGAATCCGCCCGAGCCGGGCATCCCCGAGTCGTTCAACGTGTTGATGCGCGAGCTGCAGAGCCTGTGCCTCGACGTGACGCTCGAGGACGCGGTCTAGGGGACGCCGTGGGGGTGGCCGCCGAAGGGGCGCCACCTTCCAGCCCGCAGTAAAGGTCCGTGATTCCGGCCGGCCCCCACGGGGCGGCCAGGAGGAAGATACATGCTCGGCCAGACTTTCCGTGAAGAGAACCGCAAGAGCGCGGACTGCAGCGCGATCAAGATCCAGCTGGCGTCCCCGGACAAGATCCGCGCCTGGAGCTATGGCGAGGTCACCAAGCCGGAGACGATCAACTACCGCACATTCAAGCCCGAGAAGGACGGCTTGTTCTGCGAGCGCATCTTCGGTCCCGTGAAGGACTGGGAATGCAATTGCGGCAAGTACAAGCGCATCCGCTTCCGGGGCATGGTCTGCGACAAGTGCGGCGTGGAAGTGACGCAGTCGAAGGTGCGCCGCGAGCGGCTGGGCCACATCGAGCTGGCCGTGCCCATCGCCCACATCTGGTTCTTCAAGGGCCTGCCCAGCCGCATCGGCCAGCTGCTGTCGATGAAGGTGAAGGACCTCGAGCGGATCCTGTACTACGAGTCGAGCGTCGTCATCAACCCGGGTAACACCGAGCTGCAGATCGGCGACGTGCTGAGCGACGAGGAATGGTGGGAGCACAAGGAAGAGCACCCCGACTGGAACTGCACCATGGAAACGGGCGCCGAGGCCATCCGCAAGCTGCTGGCCGGCCCGAACCTGGAAGAGCTGAACCGCCAGCTGCGCGCCGAGGTGAAGACCGAGACGTCGGTGCAGCGCAAGAAGGCGATGCTCAAGCGCCTGAAGATCATCGACGCGTTCATCCAGAGCGAGAACAAGCCCGAGTGGATGATCCTCGATTGCGTGCCCGTGCTGCCGCCGGACCTGCGCCCGCTCGTGCCCCTGGACGGCGGCCGGTTCGCGACCTCGGACCTCAATGACCTCTACCGTCGCGTCATCAACCGGAACAACCGGTTGAAGAAGCTGATCGAGATCAAGGCGCCGGGCGTGATCCTGCGCAACGAGAAGCGCATGCTGCAGGAGGCCGTCGACGCCCTGTTCGACAACGGCCGCCGCTCGCGCGCGGTCAAGGGCCAGGGCAACCGGCCCCTGAAGTCGCTCTCGGACATGATCAAGGGCAAGAAGGGCCGTTTCCGGCAGAACCTGCTGGGCAAGCGCGTCGACTATTCCGGCCGTTCGGTGATCGTCGTCGGTCCCGAGCTGAAGCTGTACCAGTGCGGCCTGCCCAAGAGCATGGCCCTCGAGCTGTTCAAGCCCTTCATCATCCGCATGCTGGAGGAGAAGGGCTACGTCCAGACCGTCAAGAGCGCCAAGAAGCTCGTCGAGCAGGAGCGCCCCGAGGTCTGGGACATCCTCGAGGAGATCATCAAGGACCACCCGGTGCTGCTGAACCGCGCCCCGACGCTGCACCGCCTGGGTATCCAGGCCTTCGAGCCGGTGCTGATCGAGGGCAAGGCCATCCGCATCCACCCGCTGGTCTGTACGGCGTTCAACGCCGACTTCGACGGTGACCAGATGGCCGTGCACGTGCCGCTGGGCTACGAAGCCCAGCTCGAGGCGCGCCTGCTGATGCTGTCGCCGCTGAACATCCTCTCGCCGGCGAGCGGTGAACCGGTGGCCTCGCCCAGCCAGGACATGGTGCTGGGCTGCTACTACCTGACCATGGTGCGCCCGGGCGCCAAGGGCGAGGGCAAGCTGTTCGCCGATGTGGCGGACGTGCACTCGGCCTACGAGGCCAAGCTGATCGACAAGCACGCGCTGGTGAAGATCCGCTTCGGCGGCAAGCGCGGCACCATCGAGACGACCATCGGCCGGGTCATGTTCAACGAGATCCTGCCGACCGAGCTGGACTACGTGAACAAGCCGGTCAACAAGAAGGACCTGGCGCGGATCGTCGGCGAGGTGCACCAGCGCCTGGGCACGACCGCGTGCATGAACTTCCTGGACAACCTCAAGGAGCTGGGCTTCCACCACGCGACCGAGGGCGGCATCTCGATCGGCATCGACGACATCATCATCCCGCCCGAGAAGGGCGAGATCATCGCCGCGGCGCAGAAGATCGTCGACGGCTACGTGCGTGATCACCGCGACGGCGTGATCACGAACCGCGAGCGTTACAACAAGGTGATCGACAAGTGGACGCAGGTGACCAACGAGGTCCGCGACCGCATGTTCGAGCACTTGAGCACCGACGACCAGGGCTTCAATGCGGTGTACATGATGAACGCCTCCGGTGCGCGAGGCTCGGCCGACCAGATCAAGCAGCTGGCCGGCATGCGCGGACTGATGGCGAAGCCGCAGAAGAAGATCACCGGTGGCTTCGGTGAAATCATCGAGCAGCCCATCATCGCGAACTTCCGCGAGGGCCTGACGATGCTGGAGTACTTCATCTCGACGCACGGCGCCCGCAAGGGCCTGGCCGACACGGCGCTCAAGACCGCCGACGCCGGTTACCTGACGCGCCGCCTGGTCGACGTGGCCCAGGATATCGTCGTCACGACGCCCGATTGCGGCACGCTGCGCGGTGTCGAGATCTCGGCGCTGAAGGAAGGCGAGAAGACGATCGAGGGCCTGGCCGAGCGCATCGTCGGCCGTACCGCCGCCGAGGACATCATCGACGGCGCCGGCGCCCTGATCGCCGAGGCGGGCGCGGTCATCAACCGCGACCTTGCCAACCTGATCGAGGAGTCCGGGATCCAGAGCGTGCTGATGCGGTCGGTGCTCTCCTGCGAGTCCCGCCACGGCATCTGCGCCCTGTGCTACGGCTACCACCTGTCGGAGAACAAGCTCGTCGACATCGGCGAGCCGGTCGGCGTCATCGCGGCGCAGTCCATCGGCGAGCCCGGCACGCAGCTGACGCTGCGGACGTTCCACATCGGTGGTACGGCCAGCCGTATCGTCGAGCAGACCGTCAAGCAGGCTGCGGCCAACGGCAAGATCGTGTTCAACGACGAAGTCGTCCTGGTCAAGAACGACAGTGGTGAGCATGTCTCGATCGGCCGCAAGGGCGAGATCGCCCTGGTGCTCGACACGGGCATCACGCGCAGCCAGATGACGGTGCCCTACGGCGCCGTGGTGCGCGTCAAGGACGGCGAGAAGGTCAAGGTCGGCGACCCCATCTTCGAGTGGGATCCGTTCGCCGACTTCATCCTCTCGGAGAGCCAGGGTATCGTCTCGTACAGCGGTATCGTCGAGGGCCTGACCCTCAGCGTCGACCTGGACGAGAAGACCCGCATGAAGCAGCCGGTCATCGTGGAGAGCGCCGACAAGAGCGTGCACCCGGCGATCCAGGTCATGAACGCCAAGACCGGCAAGAAGATGGCCGAGTACATCCTGCCGACCGGCGCCTTCCTGCTGGTGCAGGACGGCGAGACGGTGGGCTCCGGTACGCAGCTGGCCAAGATCCCGCGCGAAGTCTCGCAGTCCGGCGATATCACGGGCGGCCTGCCGCGCGTGGCCGAGCTGTTCGAGGCCCGCAAGCCGCGCGACTGCGCGACGGTGACGGAGATCGACGGCATCGTCGAGTTCCGGGGTACCACGCGCGGCCAGCGCAAGATCGCCGTCGTGGGCGAGCACGGGGTGGAGAAGGAATACACCATCCCGCACGGCCGCCACGTGCGCACCTACGAGGGTGAGCATGTGCTGGCCGGCGACCGGCTGACCGAAGGCCCGATCAACCCGATGGATATCCTGTCCATCAAGGGCGTGGCCGAGGTGCAGAAGTACCTGGTGAACGCCGTGCAGGAGGTCTACCGCCTGCAGGGTGTGAAGATCAACGACAAGCACATCGAGATCATCGTTTCGCGCATGCTGCGGAAGGTGCTCATCCTGAATCCGGGCGACTCGCCGTTCCTCGAGGACGAGCAGGTCTCCAAGCAGGACGTGGAGGAGTACAACAAGAAGACGGCGCGGAAGAACCTCGAACTGCGCGCCAAGGGCGAGCCCGAGCTGGAGCAGGTCGTGTTCGAACCGCTGCTGCTGGGCATCACCAAGGCGAGCCTGACGACCGACTCCTTCATCAGCGCGGCCAGCTTCCAGGAGACCACCCGGGTGCTGACCGACGCCGCCACGCGCGGCAAGCGTGACGAACTGCGCAGCCTGAAGGAGAACGTGATCATGGGCCACCTGATCTCGGCGGGCACCGGCCTCGTCGACTTCAAGCACCTGACGGTGCAGGAGCCCGCCGAGGAGGATGATCGCATCATCCGCGGCATCCACGACCACGAGCTGGCCCAGGCGGCCGCGGCCGAGATGGCGCTGCAGATGGAGGCCGAACTGGAGGCGGGCGCGGGCGAGTAGCCCGGGCGCGCACCATCGGTCCGCAACGGACAAGGGCTGCCACCTTCGCGGTGGCAGCCCTTCTTCATGGCTGCAGGTGGGGGCGGCGGCTCCGGTCAGACCTCGGCCAGGGCGTCGCTCTCGAGCCGGTATTCGTCCCTGAGCCTGCGCGCTGGACCCGCAGGCCGCGTGCGCACGTTCGGGTGGGCCACGGCAGCACGCGGAAGCGTGCGTTTAGTGGCGACACCGGCAGGCCTCCGTGCCGGCGTGCGTGAACCTGCCGGCGCGCGGGACCGTGCCGGTGCAGCCGCCGGCGCCACGCCGATCAGCCCTTCCAGCGACCCGGCCAGGTCGCACAGTTCCCCGGCCTGCGCGGCCAGTTCCCCGGCCTGTGCAGCGGCCGCGTCGCTCGCCTGCGCCGTGGCCCGGGTCGAGGCGCTCAGTTCGTCGATGGCGGCCGTCACCTCGGTCACCCCGCGCGCCTGCCCGGTGGTCGCTTCGGCCACCGCGGCAACCAGGCCGTCCACCTGGGCGATGCCGGCGACGATGCGCCCGAGCGCGCCCGAGACTTCGGACGCGGTGCCGACCCCGGCGGCGGCGCTGGCCTGGGAATCCTCGATAAGGCGGGTCGTGCCGCGCGCCGCCTCGGCGCTGCGCAGGGCCAGGGCGCGGACCTCTTCGGCGACGACGGCGAACCCGCGCCCTGCGTTACCGGCGCGGGCGGCCTCGACCGCCGCGTTCAGGGCCAGCAGATTGGTCTGGAAGGCGATCTCATCGATGGTGCGGATGATCCTGGCCGTCTCGCCGCTGGCGGTCCGGATGTCGGCAATGGCGGTCTCCAGGCGTGACATGGCGGCGCTGCCGGCGTCGGTGGCCTGGCGCAGCTCTGCCGTGGTGCGGCGGGCCTGGCTGGCCGCGGTGGCATTGCGTTCGGTGGCGGCCGTCACCTGCTGCAGGGCGGTGGCGCTGTGCTGGGCCGCGGCCGCCTGGCGGCCCGCATGGTCCGCCAGGTCCCCGTTCTCGGCAGCCAGGCACGCCGCAGCTTCCGCCATGCCGTGCGCCTCGTCGAGCAGGCCGGCAGCATGGGCGTGCAGGGACCGACCGGCCCCGCGCCCGAACCACAGAGCCGCTGCGCCCCCGGCCACCAGTGCCGCCAGGCCGGTCGCCGCCGCCGCCCCGCTCCTGCCGGACAGGCTGAGGGCGGTCGCCACCGCCTGCAGCCCCCACAGCAGACCGAGGACGAGACCGAAACCGAGCTTGAGTGTTCCGTTCCGCATGCGGCACCTGGTTTTCTCGAGGGCGGGGTGGCCAGTTGGCTGGATCAACAGGCAGTTAGCAAGGTCCGGGCCGCGTGGCGGGGATCCGGGACGGCAGGTCCCGGCGGGGTTCGGGCGGCAACCCTGGCCTGAAAAAGCCGCTGCAATCGTCAAAAGCGACGCCTCCGGCCCACGCCGGCGGGGCGCCGGCGTCTTGCGGGCGCGTGGCCATGGCCTCAGGAGCGGCCGCAGGACGCCGGAACCGGCGGCGCAGGTTGCCGGCAGGGCCGGACACCTTTGCCGGGGCCGCCAAACGCCATTTTTCCCGGGTAAATCCTTGACAAGCAAATGTCGCCCGGCTAATGTTCCCGATCCATGACCGCAACCGCATTGGCCGCAAAGGCCGCGCAGGGCTGCCGTTGTGTTTGATTGCCGTAGAAACGGATCTACTCTACGTACCGGATTCTACGTGCCGGATCGAAATATGAACTGGAGCCCGGCTACGGCCGGGCCATGGCGGGAGTTCCGAATTGCCGACACTCAGTCAGCTGGTCCGCAAGGGCCGCAAGCTTCAGACCAAGAAGAAGAAGTGCCCGGCACTGCAGGCGTGTCCGCAGCGCAAGGGTGTCTGCACGCGTGTGTACACCCAGACGCCGAAGAAGCCCAACTCGGCGCTGCGTAAGATCGCCCGTGTCCGGCTGACGAACGGCATCGAAGTGACCGCTTACATTCCCGGTGAAGGCCACAACCTGCAGGAGCACAGCATCGTGCTGGTGCGTGGCGGCCGCGTGAAGGATCTGCCTGGTGTGCGCTACCATATCGTGCGCGGCACCCAGGACGCCTCC
Organism: bacterium; assembly: GCA_016703265.1. NCBI lineage: Bacteria > bacterium. The sequence goes on along the minus strand of JADJCK010000006.1, from coordinate 470,987 downwards.
GGGGTCGACAAGCGGCGTCAGGGCCGCTCGAAGTACGGCGCGAAGCGCCCCAAGATCAAGAAGTAGTCCTTCGACCCGGTCCCCGGTGGATCGGGTCGTGTTGCGCCGCTCGCCCGTGAAGGGCCGGGCAGGCGCCAGAAGTCAGGGAGCAGAGAGTAATGTCGCGACGCAGGTCACCCGAGAAGCGTGCACTGGCCCCGGATCCCCGTTACGGCGACGTGATGGTGACCAAGTTCATCAACTACTGCATGAGCGATGGCAAGCGCAGTGTCTCGGAAGCGGCGTTCTACCGCGCCCTGGACCAGATCAAGGACAAGAGCGGCCAGGAAGGCGTGGACGTCTTCCGGTCGGCTCTGAACAACGTGAAGCCCAGCGTCGAAGTGAAGTCCCGGCGTATCGGTGGTGCCACCTACCAGGTGCCCGTCGAGATCCGGGCCGAGCGACGGACGCAGCTGGCCATGCGCTGGCTGATTTCGTTTGCCCGGACCCGGCCCGAGCAGACTTTCGCCGACAGGCTGGCCGCCGAGTTGTTGATGGCGAGCAAGAACGAAGGACCGTCTATCAAGAAGCGCGAAGACACTCACCGTATGGCTGAAGCGAACCGTGCGTTCGCCCACTGCCGCTGGTAAGGGTCCCTCTCGTTCGTCACGCAGCGCTCTGGAAGCTTGAAGGAACGCACATTCGAATAGCCTGGTAGTGTCCCGCGAATGGATTCAGCGGGGCCAGAGGCAAAGGCGACGCACCGCTCGTGTATGAGCCAAGGTGCGCTCTGTCTTGCTGGGTGTGTTACGGGTGCGCGTTCTGGGCGCACGCAGGTTCGTGCTGGGTATGTCCCGACTGGGCTTCGGCCTGGAAAAGGGGCAGCCGCCACCGCAGGGAGTCGACGGTGTCTCGCGAAGTCGCTCTGAACATGATCCGGAACATCGGGATCATGGCTCACATCGACGCCGGGAAGACGACGACGACGGAGCGGATCCTCTACTACACCGGGCGCGTGCATCGCCCCGGGGATGTGGATGACGGCGCCACCCAGATGGACTACATGGAGCAGGAACGGGAACGCGGCATCACGATCATGTCCGCGGCCACGACCTGCGCCTGGCGTGAGTACCGGATCAACATCATCGATACCCCGGGCCACGTGGATTTCACCGCCGAGGTGGAACGCAGCCTGAGGGTGCTGGACGGGGCCGTAGCGGTGTTCTGCGGCGTCGGCGGGGTCGAGCCCCAGTCCGAGACCGTCTGGCGGCAGGCGGATCGCTATTCGGTCCCCCGCATCGCGTTCATCAACAAGATGGACCGGATGGGGGCGGACTTCGGAAGGGCGGTCCAGAGCATGGTCGAGCGCCTCGGCGCCAGACCGGTGCCCGTGAACCTGCCGATCGGGGCCGAGGACGGCTTCCGCGGGATCATCGACCTTCTGGCGATGACGGCGCGCTGGCCGAACGAAGCCGACCTGGGAGCGACCTTCACGGTGGGCGAGATCCCGCCGGAACTCCTCGACGACGCGCAGATGGCGCGACTCGAGTTGATCGAGAAGGTCAGCGAGGCCGACGAGGAGCTGATGGAGCTCTATCTGGCCGAGCAGGAGCCGAGCGTGGAGCAGATCCGCGCGGGGCTCCGGCGGGCCACGCTGGCCGGCGAACTGGTGCCGGTCTTCTGCGGGTCGGCTTTGAAGAACAAGGGTGTCCAGGAGATCCTCGACGCCATTGTGGATTACCTGCCTTCGCCCCTGGATCGCCCGGCCATCAGAGGTTCGGGAAGGGACGGGGAGGAAGAGCAGGTCAGGCGCCCGGACGACGACGAGCCGTTCGCAGCCCTGGCCTTCAAGATCCTGGCCGATCCCTTCGCGGGCCGGCTGGCGTTCCTGAGGGTGTACAGCGGGACCTTGAGCGCAGGCAAGACGGTGCTCAATGTCGCGACGGGAAAGCGGGAACGGATCCAGCGCCTGCTGCGGATGCACGCGGACAAGCGCGAAGACGTGACCGAGACCCGGACCGGCGACATCGTGGCTGCCGTGGGCTTCAAGGAGATCCGCACCGGCGATACGCTGACGGTGCTGGAACACCCGCTGCTGTTGGATAAGGTCGCGTTCGCGGAACCGGTCATCTACATGGCGATCGAACCGCGGACGAAGGCCGACCAGGACAAGCTCGGGGATGCCCTGCAGGCTTTGGCCGACGAAGATCCCACGTTCCACGTCCGGCGCGATCCGGACAGCGGACAACAGGTGATCTGGGGCATGGGCGAGCTGCACCTGGAGATCATGGTCGACCGCCTGCAGCGCGAGCACAAGGTGGCATGCGCCACCGGCCGGCCGCAGGTCGCGTATCGCGAGACGGTGACGCGGCAGGTCGTCCAGAAGGGTCAGTTCGAGCGCGAGCTCGCCGGCAAGTCGAACTTCGCCGAAGTCGAGCTGACGATCCGCCCCGGCGGCTACGGCACCGGGATCGTGTTCGTCGACGAGACAAAACCGGGCACGATCCCGGCCGAGTTCGTCCCGTTCGTGGATCAGTCGGCGCGCCAGGCCTGCGAAACCGGTGTGCTGGCGGGCTACCCCCTGGTGGACCTGCAGATCGCCCTCACGGGCGGCCGGTTCCAGGAAGGGCAGTCCACGGAGATGGGCTTCCGCAACGCCGCAGTGGGTGCGTTGTGGGACGGGGCCAAGGCGGCGGCGCCGGCGCTCCTGGAGCCCGTGATGGCGGTGGAGATCGCGGTGCCGGCCGAGTTTCTCGGCGACGTCACCGGGCATCTCAGCTCGCGGCGCGGCCGGGTTTCCGGCATGGAGCAGCGGCGCACCGACCAGGTCATCCACGCCGACGTCCCGCTCGTGGAGATGTTCGGTTACGCGACGCAGCTGCGGTCGCTGACGCAGGGGCGGGGCGTGTTTTCGATGCAGTTGGCTCGGTACGACAAGGTGCCGGACCGGATCGCCGCGGAAATCATGCGGCTGTACGCGGGAGCTTGAGGCCGGCCCGCCGGTCCGAAAGCCTCAATCAGGAGGTAGCCAGGAATGGCACGCGCGAAATTCGAACGCACGAAGGACCACGTTAACGTCGGCACGATCGGCCACGTGGACCATGGCAAGACGACGCTGACGGCGGCGATCACGGAGATCCTCTCGAAGAAGGGTCTGGCCGACTACGTGCCGTTCGACCAGATCGACAAGGCTCCGGAAGAGAAGGCTCGCGGCATCACGATCGCGACCGCCCACGTGGAGTACCAGAGCAAGACGCGCCACTACGCGCACGTCGACTGCCCGGGCCACGCCGACTATGTGAAGAACATGATCACGGGCGCGGCGCAGATGGACGGCGCGGTGCTGGTGGTTTCGGCCAGTGACGGCCCCATGCCCCAGACGCGCGAGCACATCCTGCTGGCCCGTCAGGTGGGCGTGCCGTACATCATCGTCTTCCTGAACAAGGTGGACATGGTGGACGACGAGGAGCTGCTGGACCTGGTGGAACTCGAGGTCCGCGAGCTGCTGGACCAGTACGAATTCCCCGGCGACAAGACGCCGATCATCCGCGGCTCGGCGCTCAAGGCGCTCGAGAGCGGCGACGCCGACAGCCCGGAGGCGAAGTGCATCTTCGACCTGATCGACGCCCTCGACAGCTACATCCCGCTGCCGGAGCGCCAGCTGGACAAGCCGTTCCTGATGCCGGTGGAGGACGTGTTCTCCATCTCGGGCCGTGGCACGGTGGCGACCGGTCGTATCGAGCGCGGCATGGTGAAGACCGGCGAGAAGATCGAGCTGGTGGGCATCCGTGACACGCAGAACACGGTGTGCACGGGCGTTGAGATGTTCCGGAAGATCCTGGACGAGGGCCAGGCCGGCGACAACGTGGGTCTTCTGCTTCGCGGCATGAAGAAGGAAGACGTCGAGCGCGGCATGGTGATCTGCAAGCCGGGCTCGGTGACGCCTCACACGAAGTTCGAGGCCGAGGTCTACATCCTGACGAAGGAGGAGGGTGGCCGCCACACTCCGTTCTTCACGGGTTACCGTCCGCAGTTCTACTTCCGGACGACGGACGTGACGGGCAACACCGAGCTGCCCGAGGGCGTGGAGATGGTCATGCCCGGCGACAACATCAAGATCGTGGTGGACTTGCACACGCCGATCGCGATGGAAGAGGGCCTTCGTTTCGCCATCCGCGAGGGTGGTCGTACGGTGGGCGCCGGCGTCGTCGCGAAGATCTTCAAGTAGGACGCATCGATGGAACGGCCCGCCGCTGGCGGGCCGATTGAGCGGTGAGAAAAGCGAACGGCGAGCAGGCGCCGCGGCAGACGAAGAACGATGCCGGCGGCGACGCTGGAGTAGCCATCGCCAAGGAGAACGAAGTGGCACGACAGAAGATCAAGATCAGGCTGAGGGCCTACGAGCCGGCCGTCCTCGACCGCTCCGCCGAGATCATCGTCTCGACGGCGCTGAAGACGGGCGCACTGGTCCGTGGGCCGATCCCGCTGCCCACCCGGAAGTCCATCTACACGGTCCTGCGTTCGCCGCACGTGGACAAGAAGTCCCGCGAGCAGTTCGAGATGCGGATCCACAAGCGGCTCATCGAGATCGAAAATTCGACGCCGCAGACGACGGAATTCCTCAAGAAGCTGTCCCTCCCGGCCAGCGTGGACGTCGAGATCAGGGTCTGATACCGCACAGCAGGCGGCGGCAAGGGAGCAAACGACAATGATCGGACTGATCGGCAAAAAGCTGGGCATGACCCGGACCTTCCAGGAGGACGGCCGCAGTGTGCCCGTCACGGTCATCCAGGCCGGGCCGTGCGTCGTCACGCAGGTCAAGGACCTGAACAGTGACGGCTACAGCGCCATCCAGCTGGGTTTCGGTACCAAGAAGCCCAAGAACACCCCGATGCCCATGCAGGGGCATTTCCGCAAGGCAGGCTCCGACCCTCTGCGGACGGTGCATGAGTTCCGGATGGACGACGGAGGCCACGCGTTCAAGCTGGGCCAGACCGTCGGCGTCTCGGTGCTGACGGAGGTCGCGCGGGTCGATGTGACCGGCGTGACGAAGGGCAAGGGTTTCCAGGGCGGCATCAAGCGCCATGGTCACCACCGCGGCCCCGCGGCTCACGGTTCGAAGAACGTGCGTGACCCGGGCTCGATCGGCATGCACACCTTCCCCGGCCGCGTGCTGCCGGGCAAGGCCATGTCGGGTCAGATGGGTAACAAGCAGCAGACGAAGAAGAACCTGACGGTCGTCGCGATCGACCAGGAGCGGAACCTTCTGCTGGTCAAGGGCAGCGTGCCCGGCGCCACGAACGGAATCGTTTTCATCCGGCCCAGCCGTTAGTCGCGGAACGGGACCGGCGGACCGGAAAAGAAGAACGGACGAGGTAAGCACATGGCAACGGCAAGACTCTTCGACGGTGACGGCAAGCAGAAGGGGACGGTGGAACTCCCCGCCTCTCTGTTTGCGCAGCCCGTTCACAAGCAGTCCCTGTACGAAGTCGTGCGCAATTACCTGGCCAACCAGCGCCAGGGGACGCACGACACCAAGACGCGCGCCGAGGTCGATTTCTCGGGCAAGAAGCTCTACAAGCAGAAGGGCACGGGCCGCGCCCGCGCCGGCGATGCCAAGAGCCCGACCCGGGTGGGCGGCGGCGTGGCCTTCGGCCCGCATCCGCGCGACTACGGCTACAAGGTGCAGCGCAAGGTCAAGCGCAAGGCGCTCACCAGCGCCCTGAGTGACCGCGCCGGCGCCGAGCGCGTGACGGTGGTCGAGGACCTGCGCCTCGATGCTCCGAAGACGTCGAAGATGGCCGCCCTGTTCGCAGCCATGGAGCTGCCCGGCCGCCACACCCTGTTCGTCGTCGAGCCCGATGGACACACCATCTGGAAGTCGACGCGGAACCTGCGCGGTGTGCGCGTGCTGCGCTCCAGCGAACTGAACGCCTACACGATCCTGTGGGCCGACAACGTGGTCTTCACCCAGAAGGCCCTTGCGGGCGCCGAGGAGGTGTTCGGGAAATGAAGGACCTGAGCAGAGTCATCGTCCGGCCCCTCATCACCGAGCGGGGCACCGACATGCGCGAAGCGCATAACCAGTACTACTTCGAGGTCGCGGTCGCAGCCAACAAGCTGGAGATCCGCCAGGCCGTCGAGCATTTCTTCGGTGTCAAGGTCACGTCGGTGCGGACCATGAACTACCGCGGCAAGATCAAGCGCATGGGGCGCCACGAGGGCAAGCGGGCGGACTGGAAGAAAGCCGTCGTGACGCTGGCCAAGGATGACTCCATCGACCTCTTCGAGATCGTCTAACGGGAGGCGCCAGGAATGGCTATCAGGAAACTCAAGCCCGTGACGCCGACCCAGCGGTTCCGGACGGTTGCGGACTTCGCCGAGATCACGCGCAGCGAACCCGAGAAGTCGCTTCTCGAGCCGCTGCCGCGCACCGGTGGCCGCAACAACTTCGGCCGCATCACGGTGCGGCACAAGGGTGGCGGCCACAAGAGGCAGTACCGTCGGATCGACTTCAAGCGCAACAAGCACAATGTGCCGGCCAAGGTGTTCAGCATCGAGTACGATCCGAACCGGAGCGCCCGCATCTGCCTGCTGCACTACCTCGACGGCGAGAAGCGCTACATCATCTGGCCCAAGGGGCTGGAAGTGGGCGCCGAGATCGTCGCCGGGCCGGACGCGTCGTTCAACACGGGCAACGCCCTGCCGCTCGAGCGCATCCCCCTGGGCACGATGGTGCACAACATCGAGCTGAACCTGGGCAAGGGCGGCCAGATGGCCCGCAGCGCCGGTTCGTTCGCGCAGGTCATGGCGAAGGAAGGCGAGTACGTCACGCTGCGCCTGCCGAGCGGCGAAGTGCGCATGGTGCACAAGCGCTGCTACGCCACCATCGGTGAAGTCGGCAACGCCGAGCACGAGAACGTCGTCAGCGGCAAGGCCGGGCGCTCGCGCTGGCTGGGCATCCGCCCGACGGTCCGCGGCGTGGCCATGAACCCGGTTGACCACCCGCACGGCGGCGGCGAAGGCCGCACCAGCGGCGGTCGCCACCCGGTGACGCCCTGGGGCCAGCCCACCAAGGGTTACAAGACGCGTAAGAAGAAGCCGTCGGACAACTTCATCGTGCGGCGCCGCAAGGCCAAGGGCTAAGCAAAGGAAGGTTTGGAGTTATGGCGCGTTCGATCAAGAAGGGGCCCTTCATCCAGGAAGCCCTTTTGACCAAGGTCGAGGCCCTGAACGGCCGCGGCGAGAAGCGGGTCATCAAGACCTGGTCGCGGCGCTCGACGATCGCCCCCGAGTTCCTCGGGCACACGATCGCCGTGCACAACGGCAAGCAGTTCGTGCCGGTTTACGTGCAGGAGAACATGGTCGGGCACAAGCTGGGCGAGTTCGCCCCCACGCGCACGTACCGCGGGCACACCAGCAAGAAGAAGTAGCGGAGGTATCTCGATGGAGGCACGAGCCACAGCCCACCACATCCGCCTCTCGCCCCGCAAGGCGCGGCTGGTCGCCGACCTGATCCGGGGGAAGAGTGTGGCGGAGTCGCTGAGCATCCTCGCCCTGACGCAGAAGAAGGCTTCGCCCATCCTGCGCAAGGTCATGCTCTCGGCCGCCGCCAACGTCCGCTTCAAGGACGACGGCGAGCATCCGCTGCCGGACTCGCGGCTGTACGTGAAGGAAATCAAGATCGACGAGGGCCCGACCATGAAGCGGATCCGTCCGCGGTCGCAGGGCAGGGCCTACAGCATCTTCAAGCGGACCGCGCACATCGATATCACGGTGGCGGCCGACGTCTGATTGCGTGATGAACGGCGGCCTGGCCGCCAGTGGGAAGCCGAGCTGGACCGCGCCGCCCCGAGGGGCGTCAGGCGGAACGGCGCTGAGGAAGGAAGACCATGGGTCAGAAGACACATCCGATCGGGTTCCGGCTGGGAATCGTGAAGGACTGGAATGCCACCTGGTTCAACGAGCGGCATTTCGCCGACTGGTTGAACGAGGACCTTCTGGTGCGCAAGTACGTGCAGGCGCGCGTCGGCGCGGCGGGCGTGGAATCGATCAAGATCAAGCGCTTCCGCGAGAAGGTCATCATCATCGTGGCGACCAGCCGCCCCGGCGTCGTGATCGGCAAGAAGGGCACCAAGGCGGACCAGCTCCGTGCCGAGCTCCAGAAGATGATCGGCAAGAACGTCAAGCTGGACGTCGAAGAGGTCAAGAAGCCCGAGCTCAGCGCGCCGCTGGTGGCCGACCACATCGCGGCGCAGCTCGAGGGCCGCGTCGCCTTCCGTCGCGCCATGAAGAAGTCCATCGCCACGGCGATGCGCATGGGCGCCAAGGGCATCAAGATCCGTTGCGCCGGCCGCCTGGGCGGCGCCGAGATCGCCCGCGTCGAGTCCTATCACGACGGCAGTGTGCCCCTGCACACGCTGCGCGCGGACATCGACTACGGCGTGGCCACGGCGCGGACCCCGTACGGTGCGATCGGTGTGCAGGTCTGGATCTGCAAGGGCGAGATCTTCCCGGCCGAGTTCAAGGAATCCCTGCGCAAGCAGGTCGTGGAGCAGCGGGCCTAGCGGCGCACGCGCCCCCGGTCAACCGAGCAACGGAAGCGGCGGCGCCCGGCGCCATCGCGCGGAAGAAGAGGTCGACGAGCCATGTTGATGCCGAAGCGCACAAAGTACCGGAAGATGTTCAAGGGCCGCGTCCGCGGCGTGGCCACGCGTGGCGCCACGGTGGCCTTCGGGGACTACGGCCTGCAGGCCGTCGGTGCGGGCTGGCTGACCAGCCGCCAGCTGGAGGCCACTCGTATCGCCGTCACGCGCCGGATGAAGCGCGTCGGCCAGGTCTGGATCCGGGTCTTCCCGGACAAGCCGATCACGCTGAAGCCGGCCGAGACCCGCATGGGCAAGGGCAAGGGCGCGCCCGAGTACTGGGTGGCCGTCGTGCGCCCGGGTCGGGTCCTCATGGAGATCAGCGGCGTGGACCTGGCGCTGGCCAAGGAAGCGCTGGCCCTGGGTGCGGCGAAGCTGCCGTTCAAGACGCGGGTCATCAGCCGCGGAGGGGAATAAGACATGAAGAAGGCCCACGATCTGCGCGACCTGGCCGTCGAGGAACTCGAGAACCGGGTGCGCGAGAAGTCGGAAGAGCTGATGAATCTGCGGATCCAGCTCAACATGCGTCAGCTGGACAATCCTCTGCGGGTGCGCCAGACGCGTCGTGAAATCGCGGTCCTGCGGACCGTCATCAACCAGAAAAAGGCGCGGTAGGCGCGGAATCCGGGGCTCGGCGCATGCGTCGGCCGAAGCCAGGGAGATGAACGATGGCCAACACCGAACGTAATCTGAGAGCCGTCCGTATCGGCCGGGTCGTGTCCAGCAAGATGGACAAGACCGTGGTTGTGACGGTCAGCCGGCGGTTTCCGCACCCGCTTTACAAGCGGATCATCACCCGCACCACGCGTCTCGTCGCCCATGACGAGGCGAACGAATGCAACGAAGGCGACGTGGTGAAGGTCATGGCCATCCGCCCGCTCTCCAAGACCAAGCGTTGGCGGGTCGCGGAGATCATGGAAAAGGCCAAGTAGGCTTCAGACAAGTAGGCTTCAGGCCCAGGAAAGTCGAAGGAATGTGACATGATTCAGGAATCCACACGACTGATTGTCGCGGACAACTCGGGCGCCAAGGTCGTCGAGTGCTTCCGCGTGCTGGGCGGCTCGAAGCGGCGTTACGCCCGGGTCGGCGACATTATCGTCGCCGCCGTCAAGACGGCCATTCCCAACGGCAACGTGAAGAAGGGCCAGGTCGTCAAGTGCGTGATCGTGCGCACCCGCAAGGAAGTCAGCCGCAAGGACGGCAGCTACATCCGCTTCAGCGACAATGCGGCCGTGATCCTGGCCGCCGATACGCAGGAGCCGGTCGGCACCCGCATCTTCGGCCCCGTGGCGCGCGAGCTGCGCGACAAGAAGTTCATGAAGATCGTCTCGTTGGCGCCGGAGGTGCTGTGATGCGGCTGAAGAAGAACGACACCGTGCGCGTGATCACCGGCGAGGATCGTGGCAAGGAGGGGAGGATCCTGAAGGTCTTCCCGGACAAGGGCCGGATCATCGTCGAGAAGGTCAACCTGATCAAGCGCCACACGCGCCCCTCGAAGTCCGTGCCGCAGGGTGGCATCGTCGAGAAGGAAGCGCCGATCAACGCGACCAACGTGATGCTGGTGTGCCCGAAGACGGGCAAGCCCACCCGAGTCGGCGCTGAAGTCCTGTCCGATGGCAGCCGCGCTCGCGTCAGCAAGAAGAGCGGCGAGATGATCAACGACTGAGCGGTCCGCCGCCGGTCGTGGAACTGACGTGATGCAGGCTTGAAGAACGAACAGCGCCCCGTGAAGCGGGTGCTGCCGGAAGGAAAGTGAAAATGGCTGCTGCAGCGAAACCCAACCTCAGGGTCAAGTACGAGTCGAGCGTCGCGCCGGCTCTGCAGGAGAAATTCGAGTACTCGAGCACCATGCAGATCCCGCGCCCGGTCAAGGTCGTGATCAACATGGGGCTGGGCCGCGCGCCCAACAATCCCAAGCTGCTGGACGCCGCCTGCGCCGACCTCGAGGCCATCACCGGCCAGAAGGCCGTCAAGACGCAGGCCCGCCAGTCGGTGTCGAACTTCAAGATCCGGCAGGGCATGCAGATCGGCGCCTGTGTGACGCTGCGCGACCGCCGGATGTGGGAGTTCCTGGATCGCTTCGTCAACGTGTCGTTGCCGCGCATCCGCGACTTCCGCGGACTGCCCGCCCGGTTGAGCGGTTCGGGCGACTACACGCTGGGCCTCAAGGACCAGCTGATCTTTCCGGAGATCGAGTACGACAAGGTCGACGAGGCGCGCGGGATGAACGTGACGATCGTGACCACCGCCACCAACGACGAAGAGGGCCGTGAGCTGCTGCGTCTGCTGGGCATGCCCTTCCGACGCTAAGGAGGATTGAGTTTTGGCCAAGAAATCGCTGATCGCCAAGTCACAGCGCACGCCCAAGTTCAAGGTGCGGGCCTACAATCGCTGCCGCCGCTGCGGACGGCCGCGGGCCTTCATCCGGCGCTTCGGCCTTTGCCGACTGTGCTTCCGGCAACTCGCGTTGAACGGTGACATCCCGGGAATCGTCAAGGCTAGCTGGTAACGGCTGACCAGGAGCAGGTGAACATGAGCATGACCGATCCCATCGCGGATATGTTGACCCGGATCCGGAACGCCACGCAGGCGGGCCATCGTCGGGTTGAGATTCCGGCCTCGAACCAGAAGAAGGCTGTGGCCGACCTTCTGGTGAAGCAGGGTTACGTGGAGAAGTACGAGGTGCTGGAAGACAGCGCCCAGGGCACGTTGCGCCTCTTCCTGAAGTACCAGCTTCGGGAAGGACAGCGCATCGGCGTGATCGAGGGCATCCGGCGCGTGAGCCGCCCGGGACGCCGCATCTTCGCCGGCAAGGACGCCATCCCGAAGGTGTGTGGCGGCTACGGCATCTCGATCCTGTCGACGAACCAGGGGATCCTGACGGGGCACCAGTGCCGGATGCGTGGCATCGGCGGCGAAGTGCTCTGCGAGATCTGGTAGCAACGGCATCGCTTCAGCCGGCTTGGCTGCAGCAGTTTGCGGAGGAAGTGGAACATGTCGCGCATTGGCAAGAACCCGATCACGCTGCCGGCGGGTGTGACGGTGAGCATCGAGGGCACGACCTCGGTGGTCAAGGGACCGAAGGGCGAGCATCGGCAGCACATTCCTGCCGGCCTCGGCTTCGAGCATAAGGACGGCAAGCTGATCATCACGCGGCCGGACGACTCGAAGACCATGCGGGCCCGCCACGGCCTGGTGCGCGCCCTGATCGCGAACCAGGTGACGGGTGTCACCGACGGCTTCAAGAAGTCGCTCGAGATCGTGGGTGTCGGCTATCGCGCCGCGGTCAAGGGGCAGGCGCTGGATCTGCAGTTGCAGTTCAGCCACCCGTTGGAGTACCCGATTCCGGCCGACATCAAGATCACCTGCCCTGACCAGACGCACATCGAAGTGTCGGGCATGGACAAGCAGAGGGTCGGCCAGGTTGCCTCCGAGATCCGCGCGTTCCGTAAGCCTGAGCCCTACAAGGGCAAGGGTATCCGGTACGCCGGCGAGGACATCATCCGCAAGGCCGGCAAGGCTGCGGGCAAGTAGCAGCGCGAAGAATAGCTGCGGGCAAGGTGCTGCAGGCAATCGGCTGCAGGCATGAAGCGGCAAAGCCAGGAAGCGGCCCCGGACATCACGAACCGGGCGCAGAGGTGAAGGACGATGAGCAGCACGAGCAAGAAGCGGCGTGACATCCGGGCGAAGCGGAAGATCAGTATCCGCAAGAAGCTGTCCGGCAGCGCCGAGCGGCCGCGGGTGTCGATCCTCCGCAGCCACAAGAACATCTATGCCCAGGTGATCGACGACACGGTCGGCCACACGCTGGTGGCTTGCGACGGCAAGAAGGCCGCCGTGGCGACCGTGCCCGAGGACGTCAAGGGTAACAAGTGCGCGATTGCGTACAGCGTGGGCCGCGCGCTGGCCGAGATGGCCAAGGCCAAGGGCATCGACCGCGTGGTCTTCGACCGCAGCGGATATCTGTACCACGGTCGGGTGGCCGCCCTGGCCCGCGGGCTCAGGGACGGCGGCCTCGAGGTCTAGGCCTTGTCGGCTGCGGCCGACGAGCATGACAGGAGCAGTCAGATGGCGGGATTCGACAATCAGAGCAGCGGTGAGGCCCCGCGCAGCGGACGCGGTGGTCCGAGCGGACCCGGTGGCGGCGGTCGTGGTGGCCCCGGTGGCCCCGGTGGTCCCGGTCGTGGTGGCCCCGGCGGCGGTGGCCGTGGCGGCTTCGGCGGTCCTGGCGGCCCCGGCGGTCGTGGTGGCCCCGGTGGTCCCGGTGGCCCCGGCGGTCGCGGTCGTGACGGCGGTCCGGGTGACGGCCGCGGGCCGCGCCCGGGCGGCGGTCGCGAAGGCGACTCCGGTTCGGACATGCATGAGAACGTGATCAGCATCAACCGCGTGGCCAAGGTGGTCAAGGGCGGCCGTCGGTTCAGCTTTGCCGCGATCGTCGCCGTGGGCGACGGCAAGGGCAAGGTCGGCGTCGCCATGGGCAAGGCCAACGAAATCGCCGACGCCATCCGCAAGGGTGGCGAGGGTGCCCGCGCCAACCAGATCACGGTGTCGATCCAGAAGGAGACGATCGCCTACGAGGTGATCGGTCGCTTCGGCGCCAGCCGCGTGCTCCTGAAGCCCGCCTCGCCGGGTACCGGCGTCATCGCCGCCGGCGGCGTGCGCGCCATCCTGGAAGCCGCGGGCGTCAAGAACATCCTGACGAAGCAGCTCGGATCGCGGAATCCGAACAACGTGGTCAAGGCCACGATGGACGGCCTCAAGCAGCTGCGCACGGTCGAGGAATTCGCCGCCAAGCGCGGGCTGACCGTGCCCGAGGTGCTCGGCTTCGAGCGCCGGACCGCAGCGTCCGGCAACGGCCCGAAGGAGGGCTAAGCCATGACCCAGGCCAGGATCAAGATTACCCAGGTGCGCAGCATCATCGGGCGCCCCGAGAAGCACCGGCGGATCATCGAGGCGCTCGGCATCAGGCGCAACCAGTCGTCGGTGGTCCATAACGATACTCCGCAGATCCGGGGCATGGCGTTCAAGGTGCGCCACCTCGTGACCGTGGAAGAGGTGAAGTAGCGATGCTCAAGCTGAACACCCTCGGCGCGCCGAAAGGTGCGAACCGCGACCGGAAGCGGCGCGGGCGCGGCCCCGGCTCCGGCCAGGGCAAGACCGGCGGGCGCGGCCACAAGGGCCAGAAGGCCCGTTCGGGCGGCGGACACGCGGCCTGGTTCGAAGGCGGCCAGATGCCCCTGAACCGTCGGCTGCCGAAGCGCGGTTTCACGAATATTTTCAAGAAGAGCTTCCAGCTCGTGAACCTGGACGACTTGAACGAGCTCTTCGAGTCGGGTGCGAAGATCGACGCCGAGGCCCTGGCCCTGGCGGGATTGGTCAAGTACGTCGATCGCCCGATCAAGCTGCTCGCGCGCGGCAAGGTCGAGAAGTCGCTGCAGATCGAGGTCTCGAAGGCCAGCGAAGCCGCGGTAGCGGCTGTGCAGGCCGCCGGCGGCTCGGTCACCGTGAAGGCGTAAGTTCGCGGGCTGGCCTGCGGGCGCGGTAACGTCCAAACCGAAGGAAGCGTTCTCTTGAACATCAGCGGCAGTTACCAGAGCATGTTCAGGATCCCGGAGCTGAAGCGCCGGATCCTGTTCACGGCCATGATTCTGCTCGTGTACCGGCTGGGCGGTCACGTCCCGACGCCGGGCATCAATCGTGCGACCCTCAAGCAGTTCTTCGCCGACCAGGCCGGCCTGCTGGGTCTCTATGACATGTTCTCGGGCGGCGGCCTCAGCAACGCGACGATCTTCGCCCTGGGCATCATGCCCTACATCAGCGCCTCGATCATTTTCCAGCTTCTCCAGGCGGTCGTACCGTACTTCGAGAAGCTGGCCAAGGAAGGCGAACAGGGCCGCAAGAAGATCAATGAGATGACCCGCTATGCCACGGTCGTGCTGGCGTTGATCCAGTCGTTCGGCATGGCGGCCGGCCTCGAGCAGATGTCCGGCGTCGTGACCAACCCGGGCTTCGCCTTCAAGATCATGACGGCGATCACGCTGACTGCAGGTACCGTCTTCGTGATGTGGCTCGGCGAGCAGATCACCGAGCGCGGCATCGGCAACGGCATCTCGCTGATCATCTTCATCGGCATCGTGGCTCGCTACCCGACCGACCTGCTGAACACGTTCCAGCAGTTGCGCAGCGGCGAGATGCACATCATCAAGGGGCTGTTCGTCGCGATCTTCATGCTCTTCGTGATCGCCGGCATCATCGCGATCACCCAGGGACAACGAAAGATCCCGGTGCAGTACGCCAAGAAGATCGTCGGACGCCGGGTCTACGGCGGGGCCAACACCCACATCCCGCTGAAGGTCAACACCGCCGGCGTGATCCCGATCATCTTCGCCCAGTCGATCATCATGTTCCCCGCCACGCTGGGCAACATGTTCCCGAACAGCGAGTTCCTGATGGGGTTGAGCCGGGCTTTCAGCCCGCCGCACCCGATCTACGTGGTCGTCTATTCGGCCCTGATCATCCTGTTCGCCTACTTCTACACCGCTGTGATCCTCAACCCCGTCGACCTCGCGGACAACATGAAGAAGAACAGCGGCTTCATCCCCGGCGTGCGACCGGGTAAGAAGACTGCCGAGTACATCGACCGTGTCCTGACCCGCGTGACGCTGCCGGGCGCCGTGTTCCTGGCGCTCATCGCGGTACTGCCCGACCTGATGATCAAGCTGCTGAACGTGCCGTTCTACTTCGGCGGCACCGGCCTTTTGATCGTGGTCGGCGTGGCCCTGGACACGTTGCAGCAGATCGAGTCGCATCTGGTCATGCGCCACTACGACGGCTTCATGACGAAGGGCCGCCTGCGGGCGCGGAGGTAGCGGCGTGAACGTCGTCATCATGGGGCCGCCGGGAGTCGGCAAGGGCACACAGTCGCACGCGATCGTGATCAGCAAGGGAACCGTCCACATCTCGACGGGCGACATCCTGCGCATGGCCATCCGCAGCGGCAGCGAACTCGGTCTCAAGGTGCACGCGATCATGAACGCCGGAGACCTGGTTTCCGACGAGTTGATGATGGAACTGGTGCGCGAACGCCTGTCCCAGCCGGACGCCGCCAAGGGCTGGCTGCTGGACGGCTTCCCGCGCACGGCGATCCAGGCGATCGGGTTCATGGACCAGCTGGACAGCCTTGGCCAGAAGGTCGACGCGGTCCTGGTCCTGAACGCTCCGGCAGAGGAGATCGTCCGCCGGCTCGAGGGACGGGTCACGTGCCGGGCCTGCAACGAGGTCATGAACCTCAAGGGCTTCGGGCCGGTGGTGCCGCGGTTCTGTCCGTTCTGCGGACAGGCCGAGGACCCCCAGCGGCCCGGCAAGGCGGCCCTGTACCAGAGGGCCGACGACAAGGAAGAGACGATCCGGCACCGACTTGAGGTTTTCCGCAAGAAGACCCTGCCGGCCGCCTGGGCGCTCGAGGAGCGATACCCGCTCCACGAGATCGACGGCCTGGGCACCCCGGAACAGGTCAGCGAGCGCATCGCGGCCGCTCTGGGCTAAGCCGATGTCGCGGGGTGCGTTGCGCATGGAGTTGAAGTCAGCCGATCAGGTTGACAAGATGCAGGCCAGCGCCGAGATTTTGGCTTCTGTCTTTCTCGGGATCCGCCAGCTGGTGACGCCGGGTGTCACCACCGCAGAACTCGACGAGGCCATCGAAGCCAGGATCCGGGAAGCCGGCTGTATCCCGAGTTTCAAGGGATACCACGGGTTCCCTGCCTCTGCCTGCATCTCGGTAAACGAGGAAGTGGTGCACGGCATCCCTTCGTCGCGGGCCCTGGTCGAAGGCGACATCGTCGGCATCGACATCGGGTTGATCCACGACGGCTGGCACGCCGACTCCGCCGAGACGATCCCGGTCGGCCGGGTGAGTGACGAGGCGGCACGGCTGATCGACGTGACCCGTGAGTGCCTGGCGCGCGGCATCGCCGCGATCGCCCCGGGCCGACGGATCTCGGCGATCGGCATCGAAGTCGAGAAACATGCCCGCGCCAACGGCTTCTCCGTCGTGGAGTCGCTGGTCGGGCACGGAATCGGGAAGAACCTGCACGAAGACCCGCAGGTGCCCAACTTCCGGTGCTTTACGATGCCCGACCCGGTGATGGAGGTCGGGCTGGTCCTGGCGATCGAGCCGATGATCAACGCCGGGACCAAGCGGGTCGTTACGGCCCGCGACGAGTGGACCATCGTGACAGCGGACCGCCGTCTGTCGGCCCACTTCGAGCACACGGTGGCCGTCACGGCGGACGGCCCGCGGATACTGACGCGGCGGGGCGATGGCCCGGCAGCGTTCTGAAGGCGAGGACGGATGGCCAAGGAAGAAGGCATCAGCGTCGAGGGGACGGTCGTCGAGGCCCTGCCCAACGCCATGTTCCGCGTCGAGCTGGAGAACCAGCACGTGGTCCTGGCCCATGTCTCGGGCAAGATGCGGATGCACTTCATCCGTATCCTGCCGGGCGACAAGGTGACGGTGGAGTTGTCGCCTTACGATCTGACACGTGGCCGCATCACGTATCGGTACAAGTAGGCAACGGGAATTGGTCCCCGGGCCCAGCGGGACCGGAGCCAAGCGGGATCCGCACGCGGATCCGTTCGAAAGGCAAGAGCCATGAAGGTGCGCAGTTCGGTCAAGAAGATCTGCCCGAAGTGCAAGGTGATCCGGCGCAAGGGCGTCGTGCGCGTGATCTGCATCACGCGCCGGCACAACCAGCGCCAGGGTTAAGACCGGTTTTTTGATTCGATTGGCTTCGTGGTCCGGAGCGTCGAGGGCGCCTCGGAGACAGAAGCCTGGACAGAGCGAAAGGAGCCGTGGTGGCACGCATCGCCGGTGTTGATATTCCTGCGAACAAGAGGATCCGGACGTCGCTGACGTACATCTACGGTGTCGGTGACCACCGCGCCGTGGAGATCTGTCAGAAGGCGAAGATCGACCCTGAGGTCAAGACGCGTGATCTGACGGAAGAACAGACCCGTTCGATCATCGGTATCCTGGACAAGGAATATCAGGTGGAAGGTACCCTGCGTACCGAGCACGCGATGAACATCCAGCGTCTGATGGACATCGGCAGCTATCGTGGTCTGCGGCACCGGCGCAAGCTGCCTTGCCGGGGCCAGAACACGAAGAACAATGCCCGGACCCGCAAGGGACCCAAGTCCCGTCCCGGCGCCAAGAAGAAGTGAGGTAACCCGTGTCGACTGCCAAGGACAAGCGGGGCAAGGCGCGCAAGGCCAAGAAGAAGCTGGACTCCGTCGGCGTGGCCCACGTGAAGTCTAGCTTCAACAACACCATCATCACCATGACCGACCTGCAGGGCAACGTCATTACGTGGTCCAGCGGCGGGCACCAGGGCCGGTACAAGGGAAGTCGCAAGTCGACCGCCTTTGCCGCCCAGCTGGCCGCGCGCTTCTGCGCCCAGGAGGTCATCGGCCAGGGCATGCGCAAGGTCGAGGTGTGGGTGAAGGGACCGGGTTCCGGCCGCGAGGCCGCGGTCCGCAGCCTGAAGGCCGAAGGCCTCGAAGTGACCCGGATCAAGGACTGCACCGCGATCCCGCATAACGGCTGCCGGCCCAAGAAGCGCCGTCGGCTGTAGGTTTGAACGAGGGCGGCCCGCCTGAGAAACGCGGTCGTCCAGGAGGTTTCAAGGAATGGCCAGGTATACCGACGCAAAGTGCAAACTTTGCCGCCGTGAGGGGATGAAGCTCTTTCTCAAAGGCGAGCGCTGTTTCAGCGCCTCGTGCGCCATCGAGCGCCGGCCGTATGCGCCGGGCGAGCATGGCCGTCGCCGTGGGCGTAAACCCTCGGACTACAAGCTTCAGCTCCGTGAGAAGCAGAAGGTCCGTTCGATTTATGGCGTCCTGGAACGGCAGTTCCGCCTGTACTTCGCGGAAGCGAACCGGCGGCAAGGCGCGACGGGTGAGAACCTGTTCAATCTCCTCGAGAAGCGCCTCGACAGTGTCGTTTACCGGATGGGCTTCGCGCCCAGCCGTGGGGCCGCGCGCCAGTTGATCCGGCACAAGCACGTGCTGGTCGGCGGCGCCGTTTGCGACATCCCCAGCCGCCAGGTGCGGGTGGGCGAGACGATCGCGATCCGCCCCAAGAGCCAGAACATCCCGCAGATCGTCGACTCCATCAAGGACAACGCCAAGCGTGACCGGCTGCCCTTCGTCGAGGCGGACGTGAAGAAGCTGGAGGGTCGGCTGCTGTCCGAGCCCCAGCTCAGCGACCTGCCCATCCCGATCCAGGAGAACCTGATCGTGGAGCTCTACTCGAAGTAAGCCCCGGCCTGAGCCGTAGGCATGGAGGAGACACATGAAGTGGGTCAACATGATGATGCCTGAGGGTGTGCGCGTGAACAAGGCGACCCAGTCGCACGCGTTCGCCGAGGTCGAGATCGCGCCCCTCGAGCGCGGATTCGGCCACACCCTGGGCAACGCCCTGCGGAGAACCCTGTTGTCGTCGATGCACGGCCACGGGATCACCGCGGTGCATCTCGATGGCGTCAAGCACGAGTTGAGCACCATGCCGGGCGTGCTGGAGGATGTCACGGACATCGTCCTGAACCTGAAGAACGTGGTTTTCGGCCTGTCGGATGCGCCCTCGCACTGGGCGCACATCGAGGTCATGGGCCCCGGGCCGGTCACCGCCGGCGCCATCACCGGTAACCCCGACCTGGTGATCGACAACCCGGACTACGTGATCTGCACGCTGACCGAGGCGGAGAAGTTCTCGGCGCGGATGTTCATCGACATCGGCCGCGGCTACGTCGATCGCGAACAGCACAACGTGCCCGACGAGCGTATCGGCGTGATCCGCATGGACACGAACTACTCGCCGGTGCGCAAGGTCAGCTTCCGCGTCGAGGATACGCGCGTGGGACAGCGGACCGACTATGACAAGCTGATCCTGGGCATCACCACCAATGGTGCGGTGCGCCCCGAGGATGCCGTCGCCTTCGCGGCGAAGCTCCTGAAGGACCAGTTGCAGCTGTTCATCAACTTCGACGAGGCACCGATCGACGCCCAGGAGACCGAGGTCAACGAGGAGCAGGAGCGCCTGGTGGAGCTGCTGTCCCGCAATGTGGAAGAGCTGGAGCTGTCGGTCCGTTCGGCCAACTGCCTCAAGTCCGGCCACATCAAGACCCTGTTCGACCTGGTGACGAAGCCTGAGCAGGAGATGCTCAAGTTCCGCAACTTCGGACGCAAGAGCCTGAACGAGATCGGCGAGATCCTCGAAGGCATGGAACTCGGCTTCGGCATGACGTTCCCGCCCGAGATCAACGACCGTGTGCGCGAGATTTCCGGCTCCTAGCCGGTAACGCCGACAGCCTACGACCCCTGCGCGGCCAGCGGGCCGCCGGTTCGTTCGACAGAAGGATGGATTCGAGTCATGCGTCACAATCGCACCCTGCGGAAGTTGGGCCGGACCCAGGCGCACCGCAACATGATGTACCGGAATCTGGTGACCTCGCTGTTCAAGCACGAGCGCATCCAGACGACGGCACCGAAAGCCAAGGAGGCCCGCGCGGTAGCCGAGCGGCTGATCACCTTCGCCAAGAAGGGTGATCTGCACTCGCGGCGCATCGCAGCGCGCAAGGTGAACGAGCCGGTGGTGCTCGCGAAGCTGTTCGCCGAGATCGGCCCGCGGTATGCCGAGCGCGCCGGCGGCTACACGCGCATCATGCGCATCGGGCCCCGGCACGGCGACAACGCCGAACTGGTGATCCTCGAGCTGGTCGACGGCACCGCCCGTCCCAAGGTCAAGGACACGCGCAAGCGCGCCCGCGCCCGCAAGGTGCTGGCCGCCGAGCAGAAGAAGGAAGCGATCGCGTCATTCACCGAGCAGGCGCAGGATGCCGCCTACAAGGAGAAGGACGAGCGCGATGCGGACGAGGATAAGAAGTAGGACCCGCGTCCCGCTTCGCCGCCGGTCGCCTCCGGGGTGGCTGCGCTCACGCGCGGGCGCCCGACCGAAACCGACCTCGGCTCTCGTCCACTCATCGGGCCCCCGCTGCCGTCAGGCAGCGGGGGCTCTGCTTTGCTTCGCGGCCTTGCTGCAGGCCACAATCCCGGTTGCCCGCCTGCGGGAAATGGCCTAACTTCACCCGATCGGAGCGCCATCGCCGCGCCGCCAGCTTTCTGTGCCGGCCTTCAGCGCCGGCCATCGCCGCTTCCCGCCGCACGCGTGCGGCGCTGCTTTCGAGCCACGGGTCACCCAGGGAGGAACGCATGACCCCCAGACTTCCGCGCGACCGGACGCTGCACACCGCCGGCATCACCGGCGTCGGCATGAGCTTTCCCGAGCGCCGCCTGACCAACGCCGACCTCGAGAAGATGGTCGAGACCGATGACGCCTGGATCGTCGAACGCACCGGCATCCGCGAGCGCCGCCTGGCCCCGCGCGGCACCGGGGCCTCGTTCCACGGCGCGCTGGCTGCCCGCCAGGCCATGGAGCACGCCGGCATCACGGCCGCCGAGGTCGATCAGATCATCGTCCCCACCGTGACGCCCGACATGGTCTTCCCGGCCACCGCCTGCCTCATCGCGCACGAACTGGGGGCGGTCAACGCCTGGGGCTACGACCTGGAGGGCGCCTGCAGCGGCTTCATCTTCGCGCTGCAGAACGCGCGCGCGCAGATCGAGGCCGGCCACGCCCGCCGCGTCCTGGTCGTCGGCACCGAGATCATGTCGTCGATCACCAACTACCAGGACCGCAACAGCTGCATCCTCTTCGGCGACGGCGCCGGCGCCGTGGTCGTCGAGCGCGTGGAGCCCGATCGCCTGGGCATCATCGACGCGATCCATCATGTCGACGGCGTGGGCATCCGCTTCCTGCACCAGAAGGCCGGCGGCAGCGCCATGCCGGCCTCGGCGGCGACCGTGGCGGGCAAGCTGCACACCGTCTACCAGGAGGGCCGCGACGTCTACAAGTTCGCGGTCAAGGGCATGGCCGGCGTCACCGCCGAAGTGGTCGAGCGCAACGGGCTGACCGGAGCCGATGTCGACCTGTTCGTGCCGCACCAGGCCAACATCCGCATCATCGAGGCCGCGCAGCAGCGGCTGGGCCTGCCCGACAGCAAGGTGATGATCACGATCGACCGGTTCGGCAACACGACCTCGGCCAGCATCCCTTCGGCGCTGCGCGTGGCTTGTGACGAGGGTCGCCTGCACGAAGGGCACACGGTGGTGCTCTGCGCCTTCGGCGCCGGCTTCACGTGGGGCGCCTGCCTGCTGCGCTGGACAGCCCGCTAGAAAGCGCGCGCATGATCGAAGTGACCGGCCTGACGCGAATGTACGGCAAACTGCCTGCCCTGGCCGGTGTCTCGTTCCGCGTGGAAACGGGGCAGATAGCCGGCCTGCTGGGCCCCAACGGCGCCGGCAAGTCCACGGTGATGAAGATCCTCACCGGTTCGCTGGCGCCTTCGGGCGGCACGGCGGCGGTGGCCGGGCGCGACCTGGCCCGCGAGCCGCTGGCAGCGCGACGCGCCGTCGGCTTCATGCCCGAGCACGTGGCCCTGCCCGGCGACCAGTCCGTCTGGTCGACGCTCGAATTCGTGGCCGACATCAAGGGCGTGCCCCGCGCCGGACGCACCGCCCACCTGGGCACGCTGCTGGAGCAGACCGGCCTGCAGGAGGTGCGACACCGCCTCAGCGGCCGGCTCTCGCACGGCTACCGCAAGCGGCTGGGCCTGGCGCAGGCGCTGGTCGGCGACCCGCCCGTGATCGTGCTCGACGAGCCCACCAGCGGCCTGGATCCCAACCAGATCGTCGGCATCCGCGAACTCATCCGCAGCTTCCGCGGCACGCGTACCGTGCTCATGAGCAGCCACATCCTCAGCGAGGTGGCGGCGCTCTGCGAGCGCGTCGTCATCCTCGACCACGGCCGCGTCGTGGCCGAGCAGTCCGGCGAGGGCCTGGCCGCCGCCGACCCGCTGGCCGCCGGACTGGCTGCGCGCACGATCGTTCTTTCCTGGGACGGCGACCGGGACCGCGTGGCGGCGGCGCTCGCGCGCGTCGCCGGCGTCGACGATGTCACGATCACCGCCACGGGCGCCGAGGTGAACATCGCCGGCAACGCGGTGGAGATCCGCCCGCGCCTGGTCGAGTCCGTGCTGCAGGCGGGGGGCCTGCTGCAGAACATCCACGACAAGGGCCCGAGCCTCGAGGACCTGTTCATGCGCCTGACCGGGGCGGACGGCGGTGCCACCAGCCACTGGTCTCGAACGTGGTCTTCTTCCTGCTGTTCCTGCTGCCCGCCCTCTCGATGCGGCTGATGGCGCCGGACCTGCGCCCGGGGCGCCGCGAACTGGTGGCCAGCTGGCCCGTCAGCGACGGCACCTGGATCCTCGGCAAGTGGCTGGGCGGTTCGCTCGCGGCCATCGCCATGATCGGCGCCGGCGCCGCCTACATGCTGGCGGTGTGGACGTTCGGCCGGCCCGAGGCCGGCCCGGCGGTGACGGCGTTCCTGGGCCAGGTGCTGCTCGCCTCGTGTCTCGTGGCGTGGGGGCTGATGGCGTCGTGCCTCGTCTCGCACCAGGTCGTCGCGTACTTCCTGGCTTTCATGACCTCGCTGCTGCTGTTCATCATCGGCGTCTTCGAGCGCTTCGTGCCCGGTCCGGCCGGCACCCTGGCGCGCGAGTTGTCCATCCTGACGCACTTCGAGCGGTTCAGCCGCGGCGTCATCGACACGCTGGACCTTGTCTATTTCGCGGGCATGACGGCGATCGCCCTGGCCTTCGCCTGGGCCGTGCACGCGGGCCGGCGCCTGCCGCCGGGCCGGCGGCTGGGGCCGTGGGTGCCGGCGCTGTTGACGCTGGTGGTGGCCGTGCTGCTCTACCTGGTGGCAGGGCAGTTCCGGCAGAGCTGGGACCTGACGGGCAACCAGCGCTACAGCCTGGCCCCGCAAAGCGTACAGCTGCTCGAGAGGCTGGGCGACCTTCTCGACGGCAAGGACCCGGACGCGGCCAACGGCGACGGTGCCCTCAGCGAGGGCGCCGCGAAGGCCGAGTTCGTGCAGGTCTATGCGTTCTACCAGAAGCTGGACCCGGCCCGCGAGGTGACCGAAGCGCTGCTCAGCAGCTGCAGCCAGCGCACGCGCCGCTTCCGCTACTCGATCGTGGACCCGGAAGTCGACCTGGACCTGTTCCGCAAGTTCGAACTCGGTTCGAGCCGCAGCGTGGTCATCACCGTGGGCGACCGCCACACCACGCTGATGCAACCGGAGGAGAGCGCGCTGTTGAGTGCGGTCTACCGCCTGGCCTCGGGCCGTCTCAGTCGCGTGATGTTCCTGACCGGGCACGGGGAGCACATGCTCGACAGCAGCGAGCGCCCCGGCTATCTCAGTTCCTCCGTCGCGCTGTCCGACCAGGGCTACGACGTCAGGCCACTGACGCTGAGCGGCGGCGCACGCGTGCCCGAAAGCTGCGACGTGCTGGTCATCGCCGGCCCGCGCCTGGATCCCGAGCCGTCGGAAGTCGCCGCCATCGACGCGTTCCTGGCGCGCGGCGGCGCTGTGCTGGCGCTGACCGACCCGCCGACGCCGGCCGGGTGGGCCGCCTGGTTGCGCGGCTGGCGCCTGGTGCCCACAGGCGAGGTGCTGATCGACGCGGAACGGCTGGCCGTTGCGCAGGGGCTGGGGCCGCGCACGGTGGCCATCATCGACACCTACAGCCACCACGAGATCGTGCACAGCCTGCACGGCCTGGTGACGACGTTCCCGCTCTCGCAGCCCGTCATGCGCACCGAGGGCACCGACTCGACGCTCTTCGGCGGGCCGCTGCTCAGCACCGGCGATCGCACCTGGGGCGAGACCGACCCGGGCACGATGTTCACCGGCCGGCCCGAGTTCGACCCGGCCACCGATTCCCGTGGTCCCCTGCCGTTCGGCTGGGTGCTCGAGGCTCGGCGCGGACAGGAGCGACCCGGTCGCCTCGTCGTCATCGGCAATTCCGAGTTCCTCAACAACGCAACCGTGAACCAGGGCGCCAATCGCGACCTGCTGCTCAACATCATGGGCTGGCTGGCCCGTGAGCAGGCGTTGATCCAGGTCCGCGGCCGCGATCCGCTCAGCCAACCTGTCGTCCTCAGCGCCGCCCAGAAGGAAGTCTACGGCTGGGGCGCCATTCTCGGCTGGCCGCTGCTGGTGGGCAGCCTGGCGCTCGGCATCATGCTGCGCAGCCGCCGCGAGCCGAGGAAGCGTCCATGAAGAAGCGGGTGTCGGGACCACAGTTGGCGACCATGACACTGCTGGCGGTGGCTGTCGCTGCGAGCGCCTTCCTGTGGTCGACGCGCGTGGCCCCCCGCGCGGCCAACCACAGCCTCGGCGGGCCCTTGTTGACCCCGTCCGAAGCGGCCATCGATGCGCTGCTGCTGAACGTCCGCGGCGCCTCGTACCGCTTCGACCGGCTGGCGGCCGGGGGCTGGACGCTGGGCGGCGCCATGTCCGACGACCTCGACCCGCGCGCGATGGCGGCCCTCGTCGACTCCCTCGAATCGGCCGTGGCCGGGCCGCTGCTGCCGGGCACGGAGCCGGGCGACCGCCGCTACGAGTTCAACGGCCCCGAGGGCGTGCAGCTGACCGTGCACCGCACTGACGGCAGCCGCGAGGACATCGCGTTCGGTGTGGTCAATCCCGTGGCCGGGACACGCTACGCCACGGGCGCAGGCCGCCGCTTCTGTTTCACCGTGCCCTTGGCACTGCGCGATCGGGTGGCCGCACTTCCGGACGGGGTGCGGGCGCGCCAGCTGTTGCCCGGCGTCGCGCCGGCGGGCATCGAGCGCATCACGATCGAGGGCGATGGTGCCACCCGCATCGTCGAGCGCCGGGACGGACGCTGGTGGCTCGACGCCCCGGCAGGCGTCGCGGCCTTCGGTCCCCTGGCAGGGCAATACAACGCTCTCTATGACGATCGGCGGCTGAAGGACGACCATGGCATCTGGCTGGAGGCCTCGCCGGTGGCCATCCGACGCCTGGTCTACGAGGTCAGCGAACTGAACGTGCGCGAGTTCGCGCCACCCGAGCGCACGGACGAACTGGCCGCCGCCTGGGGACTGGCCCCGCCATGGCGTCGCGTGACGCTGACAGGGCCGGGCGTACGGCCGGCGCTGACCGGTGCCGGCGGGGAAGCCGGGACCGCGCCCGTGCTGGCGTTCGGCCCGCCGCTCGATGAACGGTTCGCGCCGGTGCTGCGCCGCGGCCATGTGATGGTGACCGATCGCGAGGCGATCAACACCTTGTCCATGCCGCTGGAGGCGCTGCTTGAGTTCAACGCCTTGCCCGTGCAGGCCATCGAGGCCGACGTCATCGAGGTGACCTACACCGGGCGGCCTCTGCTGCGCGGCTCGCGCCGTGGCACGCCCGACGACACCGACGGCCGCCAGGCCTGGCTGACCGACGTGCCCGCCGCTGCTGAGTGGAACAATGACGAGGCGAGCCGCCACGGCCTGGTGCGCGACCTCGTGGTCAACCTGAGCCGGCAGCCGATCCTCGCGGCCCTGCCGCCGCGCACCACCCCCGAACCGCTGCTGGACGACGGGCGCGTCGGCCTGGCACTCACGTTCGGCTCCGGGAACTCCGCCCGTGTGCTGCGTTGGGAACTGGGTTGGCTGCGCGGGCCCGTGGCCGGGCAGGCAGCCGCGCGGACCGCCGCCCTCTGGACGCCCGACACCGGCCGGCTCGTGGCCATTCCCGACGCGCTGCTGGTGAACATGAGAAACGCCGCGGAGCTGGTGGCTGCGCGGCGTTGATCCCACGGTGCGGCATACGGTGCCGCAGGCCTTCGGACGGACTTCAGTTCACCGCACGTACTACCGTCGGCAGGTCAGCCGCAGCATAGGTAGCGCCCAGCCATCCCGGCGGCGTACCCGCATACAGCGTCGGCACGAGCGTTGACTCCTGGGGCGGCAGGGCGGCGATCGTCGCTGCCAGCTGCTCGGCGTGGTCGCGGTAGCGGGCCTGCCGCACACCGCTCAGCGGCTCGGCAGCCGGCGCCTTGATCGTGCGCGGGTTGACGAACTTGCCGTTCATCTTGATGCGGTAGTCCAGGTGCGGGCCTGTCGCGTAGCCCGTGGCGCCCACATAGCCGATGACCTGGCCCTGCTGCACGCGCGCGCCCGACTTGATGCCCTTGCCGAACTTCGACAGGTGCAGGTAGTACGTCTCGAGATTCTTGTTCGCGTGGCGAATGTGGACGTAACGCCCGTTGCCGCCCTTCGATGCCGCGGCCAGCACCACGCCGTCACCGGCCGCCTTGACCGGCGTGCCCAGCGGCGCCGCGTAGTCGATGCCCAGATGGGGCATCATCTTGCCCAGCACCGGGTGGAAGCGGCGGTACGAGAAGTCGCTGCTGATGCGCGAGTACTGCAGCGGCGCCCGCATCAGCGACTTCTGCATGCTGCCGCCGGTCAGGTCGAAATAGCCCGGGTCACCGGTGCCGTCATCGAACAGGAACGCGTGCCGCGTCTTGCCGCGACTGGTGAACTCCACGGCCTGTATCGCGCCGGAGCGCACCAGCCGGTCGTCGCGCCAGACCTCTTCGTAGAGGATGCGGAACGTGTCGCCTTCGCGCAGGTCACGGCGGAAATCGATGTCCCAGCCGAGGATGTCCGCCAGCTTGGGCGCCAGCGCCGCCGGTGCATCGAGCCGATCGAGGCTCGCGATCAGCGAACCCTTGATGGAGCCGTTGAGCCCGCGGTAACGACGCTGCACGGGGTAGGTGCCGTCCTCGCGCACGTACGATTCGCCTTCGCGGACGAACGTGACGAAGCTCTCCTCGTCGAGGTCGAAGCCGAGCGACTGCAACCGGCCGCCGGCGCCGATCTGCACGCGGAACAGCTCGCCGGCGCTCACGGCGCGCAGGTTGCGGAACGGCTTGCAGACGCGGACCAGTTCGAGGATGTCGTCGTGGTCGGCGCCGTGCGCCGCCAGGGCATCGTAGAAGCTCTGGCCACGCGCAATGCGCAATTCGCCCTCGCCGCCACCGGCGTCAGCCGGTGCGGGCTCCGTAGCGCCTGCCTTGGTTTCGTACGACGCGTGGCGCACATAGGAGCCGGCCAGGTCGGCCGCTTCCGGGTGGCTGAGCTTCAGGTTGAGTTCCGGCAGGAGGGGGGGGATGTCGAGCGTGGATTCGACGGCCCGCGAGATATCATAGCCGGCCGTGACCACATCCTGGTGCGGCGCCTGCCCGCTGAGGGCCCAGACGGCTGCCGCCGCGCCACCGAGCACCGAGGAAGCCAGGAGGGGTTTCAGCCGCCGCCTCGGGGCCCCGGGGAGCCGTGGTATTTGAATACGTACTTTCAGGTTCCATCCTCCGCGCTGCCGGTCGGGCGTGACCGTGTCCAAGGTTGAAATCTGCATGCCCACCGGGGGGCCGGGCAAGGGGTTTCTCCCCTCAGGGACCGGTTTTTCCCCACTCATGAGCCTGTCACCCCACCCCGCACCCGTGTTATCATAGTGCCCGACTCGCGCCTGTGGCCGTCAAAACGCCAGCCGTACCGTCGGTTGGGCTGTCGCGCCGGGCAATTTGCCGCGAAATCAGGAGGTTCGGTCTTGTTTCGACCGTTGACAGGCAATCGCCGTGCCGGGCCCGGAAGTCGGGGATTTTTCCTCGCCTGCGTCCTGGCCGCAGCCTCCGCGCGGGCGGACGGCTATCTGAGCGATGCGTCGGGATCTGCTGGTGACCAGTTCGGCTCTGCGATGAGCGAACTTGAGGATATCAACGCCGATGGCCGCTGGGAGTTCCTGGTCGGTATTCCCAGCGCCGTGACAGCCGACGGCGAGGTGTTTTTCTGGCACGGCGGCACCGGCCTGCCGGTGGCCCCGGACCTGGCCTGGACCGGCGCGTCGAACGAGAATTTCGGCTGGTCGGTGGCCCGGATCGGCGATGTCAACAACGGCGGCAAGGCCGATTTCGCGGTCGGGGCGCCCCTGGCCGACAACAGCGGCGCCGACGCCGGCCGGGTCTACGTGTTCTACGGCGAGAGCCTCGCGTCCGGCACCGCCGTCGCCCAGGCCGACGTGATCATCAACGGGCAGGTGGGCGGCGACCGCTTCGGCTGGTCGGTCTCTGCGGCCGGCGATTTCGACGGTGACGGCCGCGACGACTTCATCGTCGGCGCACCGCTCCACGACAGCGCCGCCCAGAACGCCGGCGCGGCCTACGTCATCTACGGCGCCACCGGCGGCCCGAGCACCAACCTGGCCAACGCCACGCGCCTGCTCGGCGAGATCGCGAACGATAACTTCGGCTGGGCGGTCAGCGACGCAGGCAACTTCCTGGCCGGCAACGAGGACTGCGTGGCCGTCGGCGCTCCGCTCAACAACACGCACGGCGGGTCGCGAGCCGGCGCCGTCTACGTGTTCGAAGGCGCGCTGGGCGGCGCCACGCCGAACACCGTCGCCGACTTCGCGGCGGGCATCGGCTCGGCTTCGAAGGCCGACGCCCAGTACGGCTACGCCGTGCGCAACGCCGGTCGCTGGAATGCCGACAGCTTCGACGACCTCGCCATCGGGGCGCCCTATTGCAACCAGGGCGCTGCCGAGGCCGGCCGCGTCGAGATCATCTTCGGCGCTGCCATTCCGTCCACCACCGGAGACCGTTCGGTGGGCGGGGAAGCGGCGGGCGACTTCCTCGGCTGGTCGCTGGCGCGCGCACGCGACTATGACGGCACCAGCGCCGATGACCTGCTGATCGGCGCGCCCGGTTCCAACCAGGGCGCCACGGACGCCGGCCGCGCCTACGTGTACCGCGGCGGACAGGCCAGCCAGGCGACGGCAGCCGGCCTCGATGACCTGCCGAACCTGCCCCTGATGGCCGGCACCGCCGCCGACGACCGCTACGGCGAAGCCGTGTCTTCCCTGGGCGATTTCGACGGCGACAGCCTGTGGGACATCGCCGTGGCCGCACCGGGGGGCAACAGCCACCCGACCAACGCGACGGCAGGCTTCGTGCACCTGCGGCACAGCAGCATCGGGCCCGTGGCCGCCGAGATGCAGTCCTGGCGCGCCGTCTGGGCCCCCGACGGCAGCGGCGGCCAGGTGGACCTGGCCTTCGCGCTGGCCGAGCCCGCCGGCAACATCGCCGGCCTGGACCTGACCCGGCGCACGCTTGACGGGCACGGGCGCCAGGTGGCGACGGCCACCCTCTGGTCCGGCGCCGCGGTGGCCGGTGGAGCGCAGCCCGGCCGGCTGACCTGCGACGGCCGCAGCTACGCTTTCACCGATCCCGGCCCGGCGACACCGCCGCCGGGCGGCGGCCTCTCCTATGCCGTCGAGGCGGTCACGCTCGACGGCCGCACGCTGGTGCTGGCGGACCTGGCTGGACCCGCAGGCGCCGCGCCGGTCTTCGGCCTGGCCGTGGGCGCCTACCCGAACCCCAGCAGCAGCGCCCAAGTGGCGCTGCGCTTCCGCGCGCTGGCCGGCGACGACCTCCAGGTCAACGTCTTCGACCTGCGCGGCCGCCTGGTGCGGCACCTGTACGCCGGCAGCGGCACCGGCGCCTGGATGGAGGCGGGCTGGGACGGCCGCGATGAATCGGGCCGGAACGTGGCCGAGGGTGTGTACTTCCTGACGGCGCATTCGCCCGAAGGCACGCGCAGCCGACGCCTGACGCTGGTGCGATGAACGACGGGACGGCCGCCCGCGAACCCCTGAAGGGCGGCCGTGCCCCGGTTTCCGGTCGTATCGAGCTGCACACGCACCTCGAGGGTTCGGTCACGCCCGCGCGCCTGCGGACCCTGGCCGAACGCCACGCCCGGCCCGACCTCGCCGACGCCTGCCTGGACCCGTCCGGGCAGGCGGTCATCTTCGACGGCTTCCACGGCTTCCTCGACCTCTACAAGCGCGTGACGAGCGTCATGCGCACGCCACGCGACTTCCACGAACTGGCCGAGGACCTGGCAATCCAGTTGCGCGACGACGGCGTGGCCTACGCCGAGGTGTCGGTCGCCTACGGCGTGCTGCTGGTGCGCGGCATCGATCCCGGCCCGGTGCAGGCGGCCCTCTGGGAAGCCTCGCAGTCCGCGCAGGAGGCGCATGGAGTCACGCTGCGCTGGCTGCCCGACGCGGTGCGCCAGTTCGGCACGGATGCCGCCTGGCGCGCCTGGGAGGCCGCAGCCAGGGCCGGTCGCGCCCAGGGCGTTGTCGGCTTCGGGCTGGGCGGCGACGAGGTGAACGGTCCGGCGGCCGCGTTCGCGCCGCTGTTCGCCGCCGTGCGGGCCGAGGGACTCGGCGTGAGCATCCATGCAGGCGAGGTGACGTCGATGGGCGAGGCCGCGCGCGACTCGATCCGCCAGGCTGTCGACGACTGCGGCGCCATGCGGATCGGACACGGCCTGGCCGCCGCCGACGACCCGGCGCTGCTGCGCGATCTGGCGGCCAGCGGCGTGTTCGTCGAACTCTGTCCCCGCAGCAACGTGGCCACCGGGGCGCTGCCCTCGCTGGCCGCACACCCGTTGCGCGCGTTCCTCGACGCGGGCGTGCCGTGCTGCCTGAACACCGACGACCGCACGCTGTTCGGGCTGGACCTGCGGGGCGAGTACGCGGCGGCGCGTCGCGAACTCGGGCTCACCGACAGCGATGAGCAGTGGATGGCCCGGTCGGCGGCGGGTGCGATGTTCGCGCCGCGCTGAGCGCGCTTGCTGTTCCGCCTTTCGCCTGACTGAGTCCGATTTCACGCATGAGGGCCCGGGGAGTCCCGGGCCCTCTTCATCGCTTTCGCACAGACGCCGACGTCAGCGCCGCCTTCGAACCATGACTACGGCGTCGCGATGCCCCGGTGCGCCAGCATCGGCCCGATCTCCGGGTCGCGGCCGCGGAACTCGCGGAACATCGTCGCATAGTCCTCCGTGTTGCCGCGGGCGAGGATCAGCGCACGGAAACGGTCGCCGTTCGCGCGCGTCAGGCCGCCGTTCTCCTTGAACCAGGCGAAGGCGTCGTTGTCGAGCATCTCGGCCCAGAGGTAGGCGTAGTAGCCGGCCGCGTACTCGCCGCCGAAGATGTGGCGGAAGTAGCTCGACCGGTAGCGCGTCGGCACCTGCGGCAGGTCCACGCCGGCCTGTGCGAGCGCCGCCGTCTCGAAGGCATCGACATCGGGGCCGGTTGCACCGGCCGGCAGCGAGTGCCAACTCATGTCCAGTTGTGCGGCAGCCAGCAGTTCCGTCAGCGCATAGCCCTGGTTGAAGGTGGTCGAGGTGCGGATGCGCTCCGCCAGCTCGGCAGGCATCGGCGCGCCCGTCCTGTAGTGCACGGCGTAGCGCGAGAACACCTCGGGTTCCAGCGCCCAGTGCTCGTTGATCTGCGACGGCAGTTCGACGAAATCGCGCGCCACGTAGGTCCCCGACAGGCTGGGATACTGCTGGCTGGCGAACATCCCGTGCAGGGCGTGCCCGAATTCGTGGAACATCGTCATCACGTCGTCCAGGCTGACGAGGGCCGGCTGGCCGGCTGCCGGCTTGCGGAAGTTGCAGACGTTGTAGATGACGGGCTTCGTCCCGAACAGGCCGGCCTGCAGGACGAGGTTGTCCATCCAGGCGCCGCCGTTCTTGTTGTCGCGCGCGAAGAAGTCGCCGTAGAACAGCGCCAGCTGCGAGCCGTCGCGGTCGATCACGTCGAAGGCGCGCACGTCCGGGTGGTACACGGGCAGGTCGTGGCGTTCGCGGAACGTCAGGCCGTACAGCTGCGTCGCGGCGAAGAAGACGCCGTCCTGCAGCACGCGTCCCAGCTCGAAGTACGGCTCCAGCGCGGCCGC
Organism: bacterium; assembly: GCA_016703265.1. Classification (NCBI taxonomy): domain Bacteria; species bacterium. The sequence continues at coordinate 438,580 of JADJCK010000006.1, read as the reverse complement.
ATCGAGGTCGTACTTCGCCTTGCGCACCTGCTCGGCATGGAAATCCCAGTCCCACGGCGCCACCGTGAAGCCGCCGCCCTGCCCGTCAACCAGCTGCTGGATGACGGCCGCCTCGCGCTTCGCGTTCGCGGTGGCCGGCGGGGCCAGGCGCTTCAGGAATGCGCTGACGGCCTCCGGCTTGCCCGCCATCTGGTCCTCGAGCACCCAGGCCGCGTAGCTGGGAAAGCCGAGCAGGCCCGCCTTGCGCGCGCGCAGGGCGGCGATTTCGGCCACCAGCGGGCGGGTGTCGGTGCTGTCGCCGCGGCAGGCCCGGTTCCACGAGGCTGCAAACAGCTTCTCGCGCGTGCCGCGGTCGGTCAGCACCGACAGCAGCGGCTGTTGCGTCGTGTTGCGGAGCGGCACCAGCCACTTGCCCGCCAGGCCGCGCGCCTCGGCGTCGACCGCCGCGGCCGTGATCTCCGCGGCGGGCAGGCCGGCCAGGGCCTCCGCGCCGTCGACCACCAGTGCCGACTGCTTCGTGGCCTCCAGCAGGCGGATCGCAAACTGCGTGCTGAGGGCGGCTTCCTGCTCGTTCAGGGCCTTGAGGGCTGCCTTGTCGGCCTCGCCCAGGCGCGCGCCGGCGTGGACGAACGCGCGATGGTAGTACTCCAGCAGGTGCGCCGACTCGGGGTCGAGCCCGAGCGCGTCCCGGCGCGCGTGGACGGCCTCGACGCGCGCGAACAGCTTCCCGTCGAGGAACAGGGCGTCGCGATGGGCCGCCAGTTTCGCGGCGATGTCCTGCTGCACCGCCTGCAGGACGGGGTTCGTGTTGGCCGACGTCAGCGCGTTGAACACGAGGTTCACGTGGCGCAGCTGCCAGCCGGCCTTCTCCAGTGCGACCAGGGTGTTCTCGAAGTCGGGCGCCGCCGGATCGTTGGCGATGGCGGCCAGTTCGTCGCGATGGGCCTGCATGGCCGCGGCAAAGGCGGGCGCGAAGTCCCCGTCGGCGATGCGGTCGAAAGCCGGCGCCCCCAACGGCAGGCCGCTGGGCTCGAGCAGGGGATTCGGGGCGGTGGCGCCGGCGCCGGTGTCGGCGAAGGCGCAGCAGAAGGCCAGGCCCAGCAGGCCGGGCACGAGGTGGCGGACCATGGATGGCACTCCTTGGCGGTCGGGGGCAGGGTTCGGAAGCGGCCGTGTCGGCGGCTACTCCCCGGTCAGCTTCTTCAGGCGTTCGACTTCGCGCGCGATCACGTCGTCCTCGACGCGCGGGAACAGGATCTCCGGCGTGCCCAGTTGCCGGCCCGCGGGGATGGGGCGGGTCGTCTCGGCCCAGCCGCCCTGCCAGAGCGGGGTCTCGAGGCCCAGCCAGGCCCAGACCTTCTCCATGGCGAACGGCACCACCGGCGCCAGCATCACGGCCAGCAGGCGCAGGATCTGGATCGCCACTCCCAGGCTCTGCTCGCAGCGGACGAGGTCGTCCTTGCGCGAGCGGAACGGGGCCGACTCGTCGAAGTACCGGTTGCCTACCTGGCCGGCGTGGAAGGCCGCCTCCATCGCGTTCTTGATCTCGAACTTCTCGAGCGCGGCAGCCCAGTTCGCCAGGTCGGCTTCAACCTCGGCCAGCGCCTGGCGGTCGAGGTCGGTCATCGCCGCTTCCGACCATTGCGGCACGCGGCCCTCGAAGTACTTGTGGATGAAGGTGAGCACGCGGTTGATCAGGTTGCCGAAATTGTTGCCCAGTTCGTTGTTGTTGCGCGCCTGGAAGCCCTCCCAGGTGAAGTTCATGTCGCGCGTCTCGGGCAGGTTGCGCGCCAGCGTGTAGCGCAGCGGGTCGGTCTTGAACGCGGCCAGGTACTCGGGCAGCCACACGGCGAAGCCGCGGCTGGTCGACAGCTTGCGGCCCTCGAGGTTGAGGAACTCGTTGGCCGGCACGTTGTCGGGCAGCACCCAGTCGGCGCTGTGGACCATCAGCATGGCCGGGAACATCAGCGCATGGAAGAAGATGTTGTCCTTGCCGATGAAGTGCACCAGCCGCGACGAGGGGTCCTGCCACCACGTGCGCCATGCCTCGGGATCGCCGCTAGCCGCCGCCCACTCGCGCGTGGCCGAGATGTAGCCGATCGGCGCCTCGAACCAGACATAGAACACCTTGCCGTCGTGGTCGGGCAGCGGCACCGGCACGCCCCAGTTCAGGTCGCGCGTGACGGCGCGGTCGTCGAGCTTGTCCTGGAACCAGCCGCGGCAGTAGAGCCGCACGTTGTCCTTCCACTCGGGATGGCTCTCCAGCCAGGTTTCCAGCTTCGACTGCCAGCGGCCCAGCGGCAGGAACCAGTGCGTGGTGTCGCGCAGCTCCAGCGGCGAGTTGTCGAGCACGTTGCGCGGCTCGATGAGCTCGGTGGGATCGAGGCTCGTTCCGCAGGCTTCGCACTGGTCGCCGCGCGCGCCGGCCGACTTGCACTTGGGGCACGTGCCCTCGATGTAGCGGTCGGCCAGGAAACGCTGCTGGGTCGGGCTGTAGAACTGCTTCGTCGACTTCTGCACCAGCAGTCCCTGCGCATGCAGGTCGAGGAAGAATTCCTGGCTCGTCTGCGTGTGCACCGCGCGGCTGGTCTGGCTGAAGTTGTCGAACGAGATGCCGAACTCGGCGAAGCTCCCGCTGATCGACTTGTAGTTGCGGTCGACCAGTTCCTTGGGCGAGATGCCCAGCTTCTCTGCCGCCAGCGTGATGGGCACGCCGTACTCGTCGGTTCCGCAGATGTAGAGCACCGGCTCGCCGCGCAGGCGCAGGTAGCGCACGAAGATGTCGGCGGGCAGGTAGGCGCCCGCCAGGTGGCCCAGGTGGATGTCGCCGTTCGCGTAGGGGAGCGCGCTGGTGACGATGGTCCGCTCGAACGTCTTGCCGCTGGGCGTCTGCACTGGATTCTCCCGCTGGCTGGTTCACCGGTGGCCCCCGGTCGCGGCCGGGGCGCCATGCGCGAAAAAAGACGCGACAGGACGCCGACTGGGGCATCCTGTCGCGTCGCCGTCCTCCCGGAATCTATAGCATGCTCTTGACCGGCGGCAAGGTGGTTTTGCCGTATACGTAGGTGTCCAGCCAGGGGCCGCAGCGCACGCCGGTCACCGCGGCGATCGTCTCCTCGAGTCCCAGGCGGGTCAACGGCTGCCCGCGCCGGTCCTTGTAGAGGCGGCGCACGACCTCGTCCAGGGGCCGGGTGCGGCCGCTGGCCTGCGCCAGCATCTCGTCCAGGGCCATGCAGGCCGAGACGCCGCCTGCGTACCCGTAGCGCACCTGCTCGCCGGAGGCCATCACTTCCGCGGCGGCCTCCGACACCGACATGCGGCCCAGCAGCCCGTTGTTGGCGTAGTCGCGATCCAGCCTGGCGCCGAGCACGCCGCGCGCGTGGTCGGTGGGCCAGATGCCCGCTGCGGTCAGCATGCGGGCCGCGTACCAGGTCGTGGCACCCTCGGTGAACCACAACATCGTGGGATCCGTCTGGCGCACGGCCTCGCCGAGCCAGCCGTGGAACATCTCGTGGGCGATCACGCTGGCAGCCTGCTCCTCGAGCATGCCCCACGTGGTGTCGTGATCGAGCATCACCAGCACCGAACTGCCGGTGTGCACGCCGTAGACGTCGAAGCGCTCGTCGCCGGTGATGCCGTTCGCCGACAGCAGCACCGTGATCTGGTCGGAGGGCGCCGAGCCGAAGAAGCCCATCTCGGTGCGCGCGATGCGCCGCACGAGGTCCATCGCCGCTTCGTCGGCAAACAGCCATTCGCGGTCGGTGGCCAGCTGGATCACGCAGTCACCGGCCTGCGCCGTCAGCGTGCGGATGTCGCCGCAGACCAGCAGCGCGTTGTTCAGGTCGGCCAGGTCGCGCGGGTGGAACATCAGGTTTGCCGGCACCGGGGCCGCGCTTTCCGGCACCTCGCGCGGTGACGGCGTCCGGACATCCTCGGCCGGGTTGTAGCCCTGACCGTAGCCGAGGCTGGCATCGCCCACGGCACCCGGCTGCAGGTTCCCGCGGCCCCGCACGAGCGCCGGCCAGGGCACCAGCAGGGGCAGGTTCTCCGGGTTGTGCACCAGCACGGTCAGGTCGCCGACGGGCACACCGAGCGGTTCCAGGAAGATCTCGAAGCCCGCCGCCCTCACGCCGCCGGAAACGGGCGTGGAGATGTGGCGACGGATGTCCTGCTCGCTGCCGGGTGTCGCGCTCAGGTCCAGGCTGTAGATGAAGCCGGTGCGCCGGCTGCCGGCCGTGTCCAGGCGCCAGCCGTCGGGCGTCGTCGCCACGCGCAGGGGGCGCAACTGGCGGCCATCCGGACCGAGTTCGTGCGCCTGCGGGTCGCGCGCATGCACACCGCCGTTCGGGTCGCCGAAGATGCCCGGAGGCAGTACCAGGTCCAGCTGACGGGGCAGGTCGCCGTCGCAGATCATGGTGATGACGAGGCGGCCGTCGGCGGCCCCTGCCAGGTCCAGTTCGTAGGTCAGGTTGACGGGCACCTCTTCACGCGGGCGGCCGACCAGCGCCCAGGTGGCGGCGGTGGCCAGGGCCAGCACCGACAGCCGGACCCAGCGCCAGTGCGCGAATCGGGGTCTGGCGGCGACGACCGGCGCTGCGCCGCGCCGCGCCATGTAGCGCGCCAGTGCGGATTGCGAATTCCTGCGCATGGGATGTCCACCTTCGCACGCTGCCGCTTGTTCCCGGGGCTTCGTGTCGTTGCCGGTTGCTTCCGTTCGTGCCTCGTGGTGCCGCAGCGTGCCGGCGCTTCGCGGTCGTCGGGCTCGTGTTCGGACTCGACCAGCAACCGCCGTGCCGCGCGAGGGTGCGCGCGGTCCCATGCGGGCGCGACCTTCCCGCCGGAGTGGGCGGAAGACAGGTGATGCCCTATGATGGCGCCGCCGGCCGGGCCGGCGGAAGGAGACGGCGATGGACCTCGGACTGACGGGCCGTACGGCCCTGGTGACGGGCGGATCACGGGGTTTCGGCAAGGCGGTCGCGTTGCGCCTGGCGGCCGAGGGTGTCCAGGTGGCACTGCTGGCCCGGGGAGCCGATGCCCTGGCGGAGGCCGCCGAGGACGTGGCGAGGGAGGGGGCACGCCTGCACGGGGCGGGCGCCGCGCGCGTCCTGCCCCTGGTCGCCGATGTGACCGACGACGAGGCCGTGCGCCGGGCGGTGGCCCGCGTGGAGGCCGAACTGGGGCCGCCCGATCTGCTGCTGGTGAACGCGGGCGGGCCGCCGGCGGGCAATTTCGGCGACCTGGACCTGGCAGCCTGGGAATCCGCCTACCGTCTGACGGTCGAGAGCGCCGTGCGCCTGTGCCGCCTGGTGGTGCCGGGCATGGTCGAACGTCGCTGGGGGCGCGTCGTCTGCATCACGTCGGTCAGCGTGTACCAGCCGGTCGAGAACCTCATGCTCTCGAGCGTACTGCGGCCGGCCGTCCAGGCCCTCACCAGGACCCTCGCGCTCGAGACCGCGGCGGCCGGGGTCACCGTCAACGCCGTGGCGCCGGGCTTCCACCTGACGAGCGCCGTCGAGCGCCTGATCACGCGGAAGCAGGAGCAGACCGGGGCCGACCGGGAAGAGGTCATCCGGGGCTGGACGCGTGAGATCCCCCTGGGTCGCCTGGGCGAGGCCGACGAACTGGCCGCGCTGGTCGCCTTCCTGATGTCGGCGCCGGCCGGGTACATCACCGGGCAGTGCGTGGTCAGCGATGGCGGCTGGGTGCGCGGCACCTTCTAGCGGGCCGGGGCCTTGACGATCAACGGGTCTCATATTATCATCTATGAAAGTTTGCAACTGTTGAGGGGAGCGTCGTGGAAGGCCTCATCATCTTCCTGATCGCCTGGTTCGTCGTGTCGCAGTTCGTGCTGCCGCGATTCGGCATTCGCCCCGGCTGAGCTCCCGACAACGTGTGCCCGATCGGTGATCGGGACCAGAAGACCGGGTCCGGGAAGACCAAGGCGACGCCCGCAGACGCACCTGAGGCCCAGGCCTTGCTGCACGAGCGGACGCCGGCTGCCACCGACTCGGATAAGCCCTAGCCCCAGCGGGCAGATGCATGGGCCCGGCCGTTGCCGGTGCCCGGAGGAGTTGCCATGCCTTTGTACGAGTTCACCTGCACGAAGTGCGGCAAGGTCTTCGAGGAACTGCTGAGCCTGGCGGAGCTGGAGGCCGGCGACCTGGAGTGCCCGACCTGTGGCGCCCGCGAGGTCACCCGCGACCTGTCCACGTTCGCCACCTCCGGGGGCGAGGGCGGGGGCGGCTGCCGCGGCGGCGGCTGCGGTACAGGTGGCTTTGCCTGAGGCTGAACCCGGGACCGGCCGTGCGCCGGGCTAATTTGGCATTCTGATCGAAAAAACAACCATATGGCCTCTTGTTGGATTATTACGGTTGAAAAATGATCTATGATCCTATATGATGGTCGGGTGATGTCGGTGCGGGGGCGGCTCGGTATGCCCGCACCGGACTGCCGACGGCCGGTGGGGGTACCGTGCCCGTCAAGGACCTGATCCAGGGGATATCATGCGCACCCATTGCTTCCTGCTGTTGATCGCGCTGCTGGTACCGACGCTGGCGGCCGCCGACCCGGTGCTGCCGGGCCCCGATGCCCTGGGTCTCTATTTCGACCCCGAAGCGGGTTCCATCGACCTGATGCTGCTCGCGCCGGGTTCCTACGAGGTCGACCTCATCCTGACGAACCCGACGATGGCCTTCATCACCGGCTGGCAGACGTCGTTCACGATCACGGGCGGCGCGCAGGTCAGCCTGGTGGAACTGCCCGTCGGCGCCACGGCTGTCGCGAACGGTCCGGTCGACTTTGCCGCCACGCTGGCCGAGCCGATGCCCGCGACGGTGCTCACGAAGCTGGCTGTCTTCACGGTGGAGTCGTCGACGCTCGGCAACGCGCAGTTCTACCTCGGCGCGGCCACGCTGCCGGCCGTTCCGGGCAACCTGCCCTGCGTCCAGTTGCCGGGCGGCGCCTGGCAGCAGGTCGGTGTCGCGTCGGGCGATCCCGCCGTGCCGGTCGCCTCGGTGACGGCGCTGACCGCGACGCAGCAGACGAGCTGGGGACAGGTGAAGGGATTGTTCCGCTAGAAGGCTGGTCCGAGATTCATCCGCGAGTTCGCCCGAGCCCCCGCTGCGGCGGGGGCTTTCATTATTGCGGGCGGGCAGGCCGGGTCCCGCGGGGGCGCCAGCGCAGGCGGTCGCGCGCCGTATCGCCGAGCCGCGCCCCGGCATACATCACCAGCGCGCCGAGCAGCAGGCCCGCGAACACGTCCACGACGTAGTGGTAGCGGTTGTACACCGTCGACATGCACAGCAGCACGAAGAGCGTCGTCATCCACCAGCGATGGCGCGGGAAGCGACGCCATGTGTGCCACCACGGGATCAGCGAAGCCGCCACGTGGCTCGAGGGGAACGCCGCGCCGAGGATGGCCCCGTTCTCGTGGATGTGGCGCATGATCGCCGTGAACGGGCCGCCGCCCACCTCGAGGAGCCCGAGGCGGAAGTACTTCGGTCCCCAAGCGGGGAACAGCGTGTAGAACGTGTAGCAGATGAGCATGGTCACGCTCAGGTCGCGCACGAAATCGCGCAGCGCATCCCAGCGGCGCTCGGGATCGGCGTTGAAGTCGGCATCGGCGCTGCGGGCGCGCATGACGAGCCCGACGTAGGCCACGGCCAGGAAATAGTAGGTGAAGTAGGCGAACTCCATCAGCTCGTGGAACCACGGCCAGGGCCAGGCCTGCGACCAGGCCACGCTCGGCTGGCAACCGAAGATCCATTCCTCCAGCCGGATCAGCGCCGGGTCGAGGCTGTTCTCGAACGGGAAGTAGATCACGCCCAGGTATTCCATCTCGGCGTAGAACAGCGGGAAGATCAGCGGCAGGTAGATCTCGCCCAGCAGGCGCCAGACGGTGCGGCCGCTGGCGCGCATGAGCGGCGGCACGAACCAGACGAACAGGGCCAGGCCGGCGTGCAGCGCCGCGTTGGCCCAGGGCGCGGGAAAGACCGACGGCTTCAGGGCGGGATAGAAGGCGCTGAGCAGCAGGTAGACCACGGTCAGGCGGTCGTAGTTCATGCGCCGCAGCGACAGGTTGACCAGGTGCCGCCGCAGGGTCACAGCCAACCGGCCTTGCGGTAGAACAGCACGGCATCGCTGAAGCTCATCGCCGCATCGCGAACGGCGCGGAAGCCGGTGGCCGCGACCAGGCGGCTGCCGTCGCAGACCCAGCCATCGGTATCCAGGTCGGCCAGCCGGTCCGGCCCGAGCACGGACAGGCGGCCGGGCTTCCAGCCCCCGGTCAGGCGGCCGGCCAGGCGCAGCGCACCCAGCGGCACGGTCACCGTGCGCACCGGACGGTCGACGGCACGGGCCAGCGCCTCGTTCAGCGCGACCCAGTCGTAGCCGCAGCGGCCATCGTCGACGAAGTAGGCGCCGCGCGCTGCCGGTGTACGGGCCACGGCGACTACGGCCGCTGCCGCGTCGCGCCCGTCGACCAGCGAAATGCCGCCCAGCCTGCGCCCGAGGCGCGCGGTCCAGCCGCGGTAGGCGTAGTGCAGCAGCGGCAGGAAGCCGCGGTCGCGCGGGCCGCTCAGCGCGGGGGGACGCACCGCCGCCGTGCGGAAGGGCCAGGCCTGGCCGATGACCAGTTCCTCGGCCGCGAGCTTGCTGCGGCCGTAGGCGGTGATGGGGCGGCAGGGGTCACTCTCGACGGCGGGGTGGTCCAGCCCGGCCGGCCCGTGCGCAGCCAGGCTCGAGACCAGGATGAAGGCGCCGTCGCCGGGCAGCGTGAAGGCCGCGGCCTTCAGGAGCGCGGCGGTGGTCTCCACGTTCCCGCGGCGATAGGCCGCCTCGCCGGCGGCCGAGACCACGCCCGCGCAGTGGATGACCGTGTGGGCGCCGTGCAGGAGGGTGCGGCAATCGTCGGCGTTGCCGAGGTCGCTCTCGCGCCATTCGACCCGGCGCCCGTCCAGCCAGCTGCGGTCGCTCCCGGCGCGGAACGAGGCGCGCACCAGCCAGCCGTCGTCGAGCAGCGCCTCGGCCAGGTGGCTGCCGAGGAATCCGGTGGCGCCCGTGAGGACCGCCAGCTTGCCCGCGCCGCTTCCGCTGCTCATCCCAGCTTCTTCTCGTAGACGCGGTACGTCTTGTAGCAGTCGGCGCCGTAGCCTTCGAGGATGCGGTTCATGGCCCGGTTGTCGGCCAGGATCCACGAGCATTCGCCGCGCGTGATGCCCTTGGCGAAAGCAGCCCGCATGGTCCTGTAGACCAGGGCCATGTCGATGCCCATTTTGCGGTACTCCGGCAGCACCCCCATCAGGATGCAGCGCGCGGCATCGATCTTCCGCTTGCCGAGCAGGAACTTCAGCCAGCCGAAAGGCAGCAGGTGCCCGCGCAACGGCTGCGTGGCCTGGTTGAAGTCGGGGATGGTCAGCGAGAACCCCACCGGCTTGCCTTCCATCTCGGCCACGAGCAGGAAATCGGCGTCGACCATCGATTTCATGTCTTTCGCCATGTACGCGAATTCGGCGTCGCTCAGGGGGATGAAGCCCCAGTTCGCGCTCCAGCAGGCGTTGTACAGCTCACGCACGAGCGACGCCTCGCCCAGGAAGTTCTTCATGTCGAAAGGCCGGATGACCAGGCCGGGCCGCGCCAGCACGCGGTCGATCAGTTCCTGCATCTTCCCCGGCAGCACGCCGGCGGTCTCCATCCACCACGCATACAGGTCCTGCGCCCCGGCCAGCCCGAAGTCGGTGAAGTGCTTCTCGTAGTAGGTGGGGTTGTAGGGCATGCCGATCATGGGGCGGTCGAAGCGACCGGCCACCTGCAGGCCGTACCAGTCGTGGTTCGAGGTGAAGCAACCGGGGCCGCGCATCGTGTCCATGCCGCGGGCCCGGATCCACTCCGCAGCCACGGACAGCAGCGCGCCCGCGGCCTCGGCGTCATCGAAGACCTCGTAGAAGCGGAAGAAGCCGACCTTCTCCTGGTGATGGGCGTTGCTGGTGGCATCGATGCAGGCGGCGATGCGGCCGACGGTGCGGCCGTCGCGCACGGCGAGCCAGAGTTCGGTCTCGGCGTGCTCGAAGAACGGATTGACCGAATGGTCGAAGAACTTCTTCTGCTCGCCCAGCAGGGGAAAGACCACGTGCGGGTCGTCGCCGTAGACGTCGTAGGGGAGCTTCAGGAAACGATCGAGGAGCTTCCGGTCGCTGCCGACCGGGACGATGTTCACGGCCATGCCGCCCTCCTTGGCCGCGCCGCGCCGGGCGTCAGCGGGCGGGGATGATGCCGAGTTCGCGTGCCACCTTTTCCATCTTGTCCATGGCCAGGTTGATCTCGTCCTCGGTGTGCGTGGCCATGAGGCTCAGGCGAATGAGGGCGTTGCCCTGTTCGACGGCCGGGGAGACGACGGGGTTGACGAACACACCTTCGTCGATCAGGCGCCGGCAGAGCACGAACGCGGTCATGTCCTCGCCGACGATGGCCGGGATGATCGGCGTCTCGCTGGGGCCGGTATTGAACCCCGCCGCCTGCAGGCGTTCGCGCATGATGTCGTTGTTGCGCCAGAGCGCCTCGTGGCGCCAGGTCTCCTCGAGCATCACGTCGACCGCGGCCGAAACCGAGGCCACCGACGCGGGCGGCATGCTGGCCGAGAAGATCAGCGAACGCGCCTGGTGCTGGATGAAGTGGATCGTTTCCTCGTCGGCGGCGATGAAGCCGCCCACCGAGGCCAGCGACTTCGAGAACGTCCCCATGATCAGGTGCGCGCGGTCGGTCAGGCCGAAGTGGTTGCAGGTGCCGCGGCCGTGGTCGCCCAGCACGCCGATGCCGTGGGCGTCATCCACCATCACCACGGCGTCGTACTTCTCGGCCAGCGTGACGATCTCGGGCAGGCGCGCGATGTCGCCCTCCATCGAGAAGACGCCGTCGATGACGATGAGCTTGTTGCGCTCGCGCTCGTTCTGCAGGACGAGCTCGAGGTTGTCCATGTCGTTGTGCCGGTACTTGCGGACGTCGGCGAACGACAGGCGCGCCCCGTCGATGATGGAGGCGTGGTCGGTACGGTCGACGATGATCGACTCGTTGCGCTGCACCAGCGAACTCAGCACGCCCTGGTTGACCATGAAGCCGGTCGAGAAAACGAGCGCCTTGGGCTTGCCCACCAGCGCCGCCAGCTTCTCTTCCAGTTCGATGTGGATGTCCAGGGTGCCGTTCAGGAAGCGCGAGCCGGCGCAGCCGGTGCCGTACTTGGCGATGGCCGCGCGCGCGGCTTCCTTCACCCGTGGATGGTTGGTCAGCCCCAGGTAGTTGTTGGAGCCGAGCATGATGATCTCTTTGCCCTTGTACCGGACGGTATTCTCCTGGGCGGACTCGATCACGCGGAAGTAGTTGTACAGGTCAGCGGCCATCAGCTGTCTGGCCACCTGGAACTTCCCGACCTTGTCGAGCAGGCCCATCGGAACCGCCTTCCTCAAGACGCACCATCCCTGGCGCCGTCTCAGGCAAACAGAATCGAGCGAAGGTAAGGGGTTACCCCGCCATCACGACACGCGGAGGCTGAAAATAGCCGTCAGCACCGCCCCCCACAACTAGAAAACGTCCGCCTCGAAGACGCGCAGCGTGGCGCCCTCCCGCCAGGCGTCGGGCGGCAGCCCTGCCTTGCGGCAGAGTTGGCTGAGCGTCGTCGGCAGGTCCCAGCCCTGCTCGGTGGCCACCTGGGGCAGGAACACGGCCTGCCGGCCCTGCCGGCCCAACAGGATGCCGTGCCGCCCGATGATGATCCCCGCCGGGCCGTCCACGGGACGCAACGGTGTCAGCGCCGAAACCTCAAGCGTGAGATTTGATAATTCATCAGGCGTGACCGGCTCGAACCGCGGATCGCCGACCGCGGCGGCGGCGGCGTTGTCGGCGACCGCGCGCAGCAGCGGCAGCCGGCCCTCGATGACGCCGATGCAGCCGCGCAGGTGTCCCAGCGCATGCAGCGTGACGAAGGCGCCGCGCGGTTCGTTCAGGCGCGGGCTGCCGGCGAGGCCGCGCTCGCCCGCCAGGGCCTCCGTGGCCGGTGCGCGCTCACCGCGGGCAGCGGCGCCCACCGCCAGCCAGGCCACCTCGCGCAGGAACTCGCGCTCGCCGGCCGTCAGCCCGGTGCCTGGTCCTTCGCCGCCCATCGCGCCACCACCCGTCACGGTTCACCGACACCTGCCGTCGCGCGGCCGTCGGCGATCAGAGCGGCGGCATAGCTCACCGACCGCGAATAGTCGCCGTCGCGGTCGCCGCTGCGCGCGTAGCCGAGCAGCGCACTCTCGAATCCCGGCGGCAACCCGCAGGCCAGTGCCAGGGCGGCGGCCTCGAGGCCGCACATCGTGATGCCGGTCTGGCGGCCGTAATCCAGCAGGCTGGGGCCGTCGCCGGCCAGGACGCGCAGCAGTGCGCCCGCATCCAGGCGCTCGACCTCGGCGGCGATGTCGCCGGCGAACGGCGCGAAGCCGAAGGCTGCGCCGTAATGCGTCAGGTCGGTGGAGACGAGCAGCATCGTCCCAGCGTCCAGTTCGGCGGCGAGTGCCGTTGCCGCCGCGGCCCGCGTCGCCTCGTCGAGCTGCGGCACCAGCACCGGCACGATCGCCGGGCAGGCGCCCGGCCAGCAGCGCTGCGCCAGCGGCAGCTGGATCTCGATCGCGTGCTCGTCGCGGTGGGCGCGGTCATCGATGACCAGGGCGCCGCCGGCCGCCAGCCGGGCCACGGCGGCCGTATCGACAGCGACCGCACCGAGCGGTGTCGCATACGCCGCCGCGCCGCTGAGGGCGGGCCGCGTCAGCCGTGTACGATGGTTGGGGGCCAGGATCACCAGGCGGCGCGGGGGCGCATCCTGCAGCAGGCCGAACAGGCACCCGGCCACAGGCCCGCTGTAAGTGTAGCCGGCATGGGGGTCAGCCCGATCAGGGGCCGGCCGGCCGGGCGCAGGGACGCGTCGGCGCCGGCCAGGAAGCCGTCGACCATACGAGTCAGTTGCCCCAGATCCGCGGGGTACCAGGTTCCGGCCAGCGTGGCGGGGCGGGTGGCATTCAAGGCGGCCTCCGGCGGGCGCGGCTGCGGCTGGGAGCGATTCCGGTTTGGAGATGCGCCCGCCGGCACTTTATCATACTGTGAAACCGCAGTCGATGGACCGGAATCCCCCAGGAGGATGACTTGAACATCAAGCAGAATGCCGAAGGCGAGGTCGTGGTGCTGGCGCTGTCCGGCAAGATCATGGGCGGCCCCGACCACGAACGGTTCATGGGCGAGATCAAGACGCTGGTCGCCGACGGCCACGTCGACGTGCTCCTGGACATGAGCAAGGTCACCTGGGTGAATTCCACGGGCCTGGGCATTCTCGTCTCCGGTTTCCACACGCTGAAGAAGAACGGCGGCCGGTTGAAGATCTGCAGCGTGAGTGACCGCATCGACAACATCCTGAACGTGACCCAGCTGAAGCTGGTCTTCGATACCTACGTCACTTGTGAAGAGGCGCTCGCCTCCTTCACCGACTAGCGGTCGCGGCGCGGACGGTTCGCGAGGCCGGCCGGGGACGAACCCGGCCGGTCTTTCGCGCCCTCCCGCAACTGGTCCGCTTCCAGTGACCTGACCCCTCTTGCCGGCGGTGCCGTTGCGCGCTGCCCGAGGTGATGAGCATGAACGCTCCCCTGACTCCCGAATCCGTGATGGCGGCGCTGCGCGAGGTGAAGGTGCCCGGCACGCGGGTCGACGTGGTGGCGATCAACCTGATCGGCGAGATCGTCGTGACCGGCGGCAAGGTCACCGTGACCGTGGTGCGCACGAGCGAGAAGGAAGAGACCATCGCGCAGGTGCGGCAGGACGTGGCCAAGGCCGTCTCGGCCATGCCGGGCGTGCTGTCGGTGGAGGTGCCGGTCGATGATCGCACGCCGCCGAAGCAGGCCCCGCGCGGGCCGCACGGCCAGTCGCCCGATCCGTTCGCCGACCGCGCCAAGCTGCCCGGCGTGCGCAAGGTCATCGCCGTCGCGAGCGCCAAGGGCGGCGTCGGCAAGTCGTCGGTGGCGGTGAACCTGGCGCTGGCGCTGGCCGATGCCGGCCATCGCGTCGGCCTGCTCGACGCCGACGTCTACGGCCCCAGCGTGCCGACCATGCTCGGGCTTCACGAGCAGCCGGAAGTGACGCAGGACCGCAAGATCTTCCCCGTGATGTCGCACGGCCTGCAGGTCATCAGCATGGGGCTCCTGCTGCCGCCCGACCAGCCGGTGATCTGGCGCGGCCCGCTGGTGTTCTCGGCCATCAAGCAGTTCCTGAAGGATGTGCAGTGGAAGGACCTCGACATCCTCGTGGTGGACATGCCGCCCGGCACCGGTGATGCGCAGTTGACGCTGATCCAGCAGGTGCCGCTGTCGGGCGTGGTCATGGTCACGACGCCGCAGGAAGTGGCGCTGGCCGACGTGCGCCGCGGCATCCGCATGTTCCGCGAGACGCAGGTGCCGGTGCTCGGCATCGTCGAGAACATGAGCTGGTTCGAGTGCTCGGGCTGCGGGATGCGCCACGACATCTTCGGCACCGGCGGCGGCGGCCGCGTCGCTTCGCAGTACGGGCTGCCGCTGCTGGGCGAGATCCCGCTCGACGGAGCCATCCGCACCGGCGGTGACGCGGGCGTGCCGGCGGCGCGCGTGCAGGGCAGCGCGGCGCAGGCGGCGTTCGCGAAGCTGGCGCGGACGGTGGCTGAGCTGGCGGTCGAGATCGCCTGATTGAACTAGTCGGAATAGCCGAGGTCGCGCAGGCGCTCGCGCACGGTATCGTCGACGGCGTCCCAGGCGGCGCCGGGGCCGCCCCCATTCGCGCCGCAGCCGCTGGCGCTCCAGGCGTTCACCAGCGCCCGCAAAGTGGCCAGCACGGCCGGCTCGGCGGCGGCCAGGTCGTTCTGCTCGCCGGGGTCGGCCTCCACGTTGAACAGCGCCAGCGGGCGGCCGTCCCGGGCCGCGATGAGCTTCCAGCGACCCTGCCGCAGGGCAACCAGGTCGGGTCCGTAGGCGATGGACTCGGCCAGGCGCAGGCGCGACGGGGGCGGTGGTGCCATCACCGGCCGCAGCCTGGGCAGCCAGTGGCGCTAGCGAACGGCCCACCAGCGCGGCCGCCAGCTCGGGGTCTGTTGTTGCGGGCAGTTTCGGGGTCGGCAGCGGCGGCAATCCCAGCCATTCGAGCAGCGTCGGCGACAGGTCGAGCAGCGTCACCGGGGCCGTCACGCGCACTTCGGCCGGCACGCCCGGACCCCAGGCCAGCCAGGGCACATGCAGCAACTCCTGGAAATGGCTCTGGCCATGGCCGATGCCGCGGAGCCCGCGCGGGTCGTGGTCCCAGCGTGCGGCCCAGCCGGCATGATCGAGGAATTCCTCTCCGTGGTCCGAGAACACCGAGACCAGCGTCCGGTCCGCCAGGCCTTCGGCATGCAGGCGGTCGTGCAGGCGGCCGAGGGCGCTGTCCACCTGCCTGATCGTCGCATCATAGATCGCCAGCTTCAGGTCGAGCGCCGCCTGCACTGCGGGCGCGCGCGGATCCGGCGCCCGGCCCAGGTGCGGCACGGTGCTGCCGCCCCAGCGCGCCAGCTCGGCCAGCGTTGTGTCGGCAGGCGTCGGTTCGGGCAGGAACGGGGCGAGCTCGGACCATGGCGGCGTCGTCGGCTCGTGCGGGTCGTTCAGGAGAACGAAGCAGAAGCAGGGATGGTCGGCGTGCCGCAACAGCCAGTCGCCGGCCATCTGTGTCAGGTCGTCGGCCGGGAGATTGGCGTACGTGTGCTCGCCGAAGCTCTCGGCAAGGCCGAAGGCGAAGAACTGGTTCGAATAGAACGCGGCGGTGCGGTAGCCCTGCGCCCGCAGGTGCGTCGCCAGGGTGGTCACGTCCGGCCGCAGCCGCTGTGGCACCTGCCGGTCCATGTTGCGTTCGGCGCCGCCGAGGAACGCCCCGTGCAGCCCGGGCATCAGTCCTGTCAGCGCACCCGCGAACGAGGGCAGCGTCCAGGGCGCGGGGGCCATGACATCGCGGAACTGCGTGCCGCCGGCGGCCAGGGCATCGAGTCGCGGTGACGTGTCCCGCGCGCAGCCGCCGCAGCCGAGGTGGTCGGCCCGCAGGGTGTCGACGCCGACCAGCAGCAGGTGCGCGGGGCCGCCGTCGGCCCTCGCCGCCGCCCGTCGACCGCCTGTCAAGGCTCCACGCAGGCGCCGGGCGCGTGAATGCCAGCGTTGCCTGCGCGTCAACTTTGCAAAGGGATCACGCACAGTTGTTCCGCCCGCTCGCGGCCGTGTCGCCGCCATCGTGTTGCTGGACTCCGTGGAGGCGCAACGTTACCATGGCACCATGAACCTGAGCGACTATACAACACCGGACGGCTTCCTGCCGCACCTGAGCTGCACCACGCTGGAGCAGGCGGTCACGCGCCTGGTCGACGGACTCAACCCCGGGTTCACGGCCGATTCGCGCGCCGAGCTGATCCGCGACGTGATGCGGCGCGAAACCGAGGGCAGCACCGCCATCGGCGGCGGGCTCATCATTCCCCACGCCCGATCGCGCGGCACGCGGCGCCTGGGCGTGGCCGTTGCCACGTTGCAGCAACCTCTGTCGTTGCTCTCCGACGACGGCCGGCCTGTCGACGTCATCATTCTCCTGGTGGGGCCGCCAGGCGACCCTGTCGCCATGCTCCGCCTGCTTGCGCGGCTGGCGCGGCTCGTCCGGCGCGAGTCGTTCCTGGACACGCTGCGTGCCGCCCCGGATGCGGCCCATCTGCGTGAAGCGTTCCACGGGGCCACTGTCCAGGCTACCGACTAGAATTGCAGCCATCCTTGCTGCCATATGTGCCCGAGGCAAGGGCGCTCCTGCTGCCCAACCTGCTGTGCCGATTATCGATACTCGATTCGCAGCACGCCTGTTCTCGTCGCGCATCGCACTGATACGTCTTGAATCGCTACCCGTCGGGCGTTATTGTCCCCATCCCCTCGCGACCTGTTCGTTCGGGAAACCCCGTCCCGTACCCTCGAAAGGGAGAGTGGTCCGATGCCGAGTCATTGCAGGAATTCGTCGCGGCTGTGGCGGTGGCTTCCGGTGGCGCTGCTGCTGGTGCTGCCCGTGGTCGCCGATCAGGCGTCCGCGGCGCCCGCCGCCGTGGCGGACCATGTGGTCATCTCCGAGATCATGGCGCTGGCCAACACCGCCACGAACCGTCCGCTGTGCAGCGAGTACGTGGAGATCCACAATCCGACTGCCTCCGCGGTCGATCTCGGCCAGTACTACCTGACCGACGCCATGTTCACGACGAACAACCAGGCCTACTGGCACATCGCCGAGGCCGATCCTTCGGCCACGACGGCCGGCGGCGGGACATTCAGCGATTTCCACGCTAAGTTCCCGGTCGGCTACTCGATCGCCGCCGGCGACACGGTCGTGATCTCCATCGAGGGCAGCAACAAGTACCAGGCGGCCTACGGTCGCCTGCCCGACTTCGAACTCTACGAGGACAACGCGGCACCCGATGGCGTGCCCGAACTCGTGGAAGTGTTCCCCGGCTCGGTTTCCGCCGGTGTCCTGGCGGGCGGCAGCAACACGCCGACGCTGACCGACACGTCGGAGAGCCTGGTCCTGTACCGCTGGGACGGCAGCTCGGACCTGGTTCAGGACGTGGACTACGCGCGTTGGGGCACCTCGACCTCGGTCATCGTCAACAAGACGGGCGTCACGGTGGGGGCCTCGACCTACCTGCCCGATTCGGCGACGCAGCAGACCATGACCGCCACCTCGGCCTTCGGTACGGCCTACATGCGGGCCAGCGCGGACGAGGGGACCGAGGCCACTACGGGCGGCAACGGCCTGACCGGCCACAACGAGACCAGCGAGAACTTCACGGCGACCTTTGCCGCGCTCGCCCAGGACCCGGCGCTCGCGCCGGGCGTCCCGCACGCGGCGGCGCCGATCATCACCGCGCACGCGCAGACGCCGGCGACACCGGTGGATGGCGAGGCGGTCACGGTGTCGGTCACGGCGCTGTCGCCGACGGCCGTCACCACGGTGACGTTCCGCTACACCGTCGACGGCGGTGCGCCCAGTACGCTCAATGGCAATGCCGCCGGAGCCGACACCTGGTCGGCCGTCATCCCGGCCCAGGCCCTGGGCGCGGTGGTCCGCTGGTATGCGGAAGTGGTCAACAGCGCCGGCGCCATGGCCACGTACCCGACGGCCGCCCCGCGCTTCACGACCTCCTGGACGGTGATTGCGCCGCCGCCGCCGACCATCACCGGCTTCGCGGTGGCCCCCGCCGCTCCCTATGCCGACCTGCCGGCCACGATCTCTGTGACCGCGACCTCGATCAGCGCGCTGACCGGCGCCGTGTTCCACTACAGCGTGGACGGCGGCGCCTTTGCGCAACTGGCCGGCACGGCGCAGGGTGGCGGCGTCTATTCCGCCACGGTGCCGGGCCAGGACGCCGATGCCGTCGTGACCTGGTACGCCGTCGTCACCAACGCGGCGGCCCTCAGTGCCGCGAGTCCCGCCGACGCGCCCGCGTCGACGCACACCTGGACGGTGGGCGCCGCGCCGGATCCGAAGCTGCTGCTGACCGAGGTCTGCACGATCGGTTCCGACCAGGAGTTCGTCGAGATCTGGAACCCGAGCACGCAGAACGTCGATCTCAGCGACTACTATCTGTCGGATGCGATCTACTTCCCGAACAACACAGGCTACTGGAACCTGGGCGGCGCTGCGCTCAACGCCGACACCATCGGCGGCGGGGCCTTCACCGATTTCACGGCGCGGTTCCCCGAAGGCTTCACCATCGCGGCCGGCGACACCATTGTCGTCTCGATGGCCGGGAGCACGAAGTTCACCAACTCGTTCGCGTTTGCGCCGGACATCGAGTTGTACGAGGACGACGCCTTCCCGGACGCCGTCCCCGACATGCGTTCGGTCTTCCCGACCGGCAACAGCATCATCAATTCGGACTCGGTACCGAGCCTCACCAACACCGGTGAGCCGGTGATCCTCTTCAAGTGGACCGAGGGCACTGCCCTCGTCGTCGACGTTGACATCTTCGTCTACGGCGCCGGCGGCAGCTATCAGTTCACCAAGACGGGCAAGACCGTGGCAGGATCCACGTATGCCCCGGACACGGCCGTGGGCAGCCAGCAGTTGTACGTGGCGGCGGCGGCGTTCGGCGATTCCTACACGCGTATCGATGCCTCGGAAGGTTCCCAGGTCCTGACCGGCAGCAACGGTGTCGGCGGGCGCGACGAGTTGAGCGAGCCCTGGAGCACGACCTGGGCCCTGCAGCCGGCCAGCCCCGCACGGCCGGGTTCGGGCGGTGGCGGCGGCGAGATCGGCATGATCGCGCTGGTCGTGCCGGCACAGACTTTCCTGCCTTCGCAGGGCGAGACGTTCCCGGTAAAGATCACCAGTCGCCCGCGCAGCGAAACGCGCGTGCGCCTGTTCGACCGCGAAGGACGCCTGGTGCGTACGCTGTTTGACAGCCGCGCCAACGGGACGCCGTCAACGGTGGCGGGTGCCTACACCACGATCGCCTGGAACGGGCTCGACGAGACGCTCCAGCGGGTCCCCAGCGGCCTGTACATGGTGCACCTGTCGGTGGTCGACAAGGTCACGGGCGTCGAGGAAACCCGCACCGCGCCGGTGGTCGTCACCACGCGGCTCAGCAGATAGGAAGGGCGAGCGATGATCCGCAAAGCAACGATCCTGCTGATCCTGGCCGGGCTCGTCCTGGCAGCGCCGGCGGGAGCCTTCTTCGAATCGACGCCCGTCAGCGCCCGTTCGCGGGCGATGGGCGAGGCCGTGACCGCCGTGCCCGACCCGGCCTATGCCGCGTTCAACAACGCCGCCTGGCTGGCCGACGTCCCGCACGGCGAAGCCGGTATCTCGTACGTGCGGCCGTTCGGTCTGTCCTTCCAGGACTTCTACACGGCCGGCGCCGCGTTCCCGCTGGAGGGCACCTTCGGCAACCTCGGTATCGGGATCAGCCACTTCAAGGTGGCCTCGGGCGATACCTCTCTGCTGAAGGAAACCCAGGTCAGCCTGGCCCACGGCTTCGAGCTGTTCTCGGACTTCCACTCGCGCGTCTGCTTCGGGTGGGCGCTTAACCTCTACAGCGTCAGCGCCGGCCAGAGCGTCAGTGGTGTGGACCCGGGTTCCGACACCTCGGTCGGCCTGGACCTGGGCCTGTCCATGCTGTTGCACAAGCGCACGCGCGCGGGTTTCCAGGTGCGCAACCTGAACAACCCGACCATCGGTATCGACGGCGAGGAACTGCCCCAGTCGGTCACGGCGGGCATCGCCTACGAGCCGTACGACGGCGTCATCACGACGTTCGAGTTCGACAACCAGCTCGGTTACCGCACGCAGTACCACGGCGGGCTCGAGATGACGATCGTCCCCGACTTCGTCCTGCGCGCCGGCGTCATCACCGACCCGAGCCGCTTGACCGGCGGGTTCGGCTACGCGGCCGGGCCGGTCTCGCTCGACTATGGATTCTCGACCGGCGGCGGAACCCTCGACACGACGCACCAGTTCGGCCTGCGCCTGTCCTGGGGCGGGGAGGCGCCGTGACCATGACCACCCAGCTGAACCGCGCGGCTCCGCGCAGGCGCGCCGTGTCGGCCCTGGCGCTGGCCCTCGTGCTGGCCGGTGCGCTGACTGCCGCCGGTGGCCTGGGCTCAGCCCGGGCGGCACCCGCGTCGGTGGACCTGAACAGCGCCTCCCTCGAGGAAATCATGGCGCTGCCGGTGCCCGCCGAGATTGCCCGTCGGATCCATGACCGCCGCGTCTACGAGCGATTCTACGCCAACGTCTTCGAGCTGATGGAAATCGACGGGATGACTGCCGAGCTGCTCGAGCAGCTCAAGCCGCTGGTGTCGACGATGCCGCCGCCGGTCCTTGATGCGTCCATCGCCCGCCTGTCCGCCTCCTTCATGCAGGTCCAGAATTTCCTGGGCGAGGAAGGCGCAAGCGAAGGCCTGGCCGACGAGTACCTGGATCGCCTGCGGAATCCCGAGGACATCAACGACCTCGACCTGTACGACCTCATGTCGTACCAGAACATCTCGCCGGTCGATGCGGCGGCCATCGTGCGCGCGCGCGCCCAGCTGGGGCGCATCGAGGACGAGCGGCAGCTGCGGGGCGTCGACGGCCTGCGCTACTTCTCGTTCCGCGGGCTGCGCGATTTCGTCGTCTACGACCCGGCGCAGGCTTCACCCACGGAACTGACCGGTTTCTACCAGACCCGGTTCTGGGAGACGCCGTTCTCGGATACCGACGACGAGCTGGGCAACTTCGCCACGGGCCGGCCGCGCGGCCGCTACACCGTGGACAAGGTCCCGGTCGGGCGACTTCCGCCTGAAGTCGCTCGTCATGGGCAATTTCCGGGTGGCGTACGGCCTGGGCCTGGTCATGGACAACACCGACTACCTGAAGTACCGCAAGACGGGCTTCGCCTTCGATACGCGGCCGCTCGGCGTCTTCGGCGACCTCTCGCGCAGCTACGAGTATTCGCTGAACGGCGTGGCGGCCGAGGGCTCCTGGGGCCCGGTGCAGCTGTCCCTCTTCGCCGCCGGCGGCGAGAAGGACGGCATCCTGAACGCCGACGGCACCATCAACCGCTATGTGGTGATGCAACCGCGGCCCGACTCCGACTGGCTGGAGGACCGCACGGTGGCCGGCGTGCCCACCGGACTGAGGAGGGGCGCCTTCCAGGAGGACATGCTGGGCGGCAACCTCAAGGTGATGCTCGCCCCGGGGACCTTCGTGGGCCTGAGCGGCTACGAGGCCCGCTACGACCGCGGCTTCCGCGCCGACGAGACGACGCTGGTGACCGATACCAGCCTGCTCGAGGCCCGCGACTCCGAGATCTGGAACGGCTACACCAGCGTCTACACCGACGAGAACGGCGAGGTGCAGACCTCCAAGTTCCGCCGCGTCCTGGGCGCCGAGGCGCAGGCGACCTACGCCAACGTGGCGCTGCAGGGCGAATACGCCTTCCTGCAGGACCCGCGCAACGACCTGTTCCACCACGACAATCCGGACGCCTGGATCGTGAACGCGTACAGCCAGTGGGACAACCTGCACCTGCTGGCCATCTGGCGCGACTACGACATCGGCTTCGACAATCCCTACGCCCGCGCGTTCAGCAACGACAGCCGCTACGAGATGACGCTGCTGGACTCGCCGTTCCGCCTGAACGACGACCTCTACACCTGGCTGGAGACGGGCACGCCGCAGCCCAAGGCTGAGCGTGGACTGTTCCTGGACATGCGCTACCGCATCAGCCGCAACCTGGTCCTGAGCGGCCTGCAGTACGACCAGTGGACCCGCAAGGCCGACGGCGCCGACCTCATGCGCTACACCATCAAGGGCGAGTACCAGCCGATCTTCAACCTGCGGCTGCGGGTGCGTCACCGCTTCAGCAGCCGCTCGGAGATGGATCCCGCGGACGTGCGCAAGTTCCGCAACTGGGAAACGCGGTGGAACGCGACGTTCCTGCTCAGCGACTACAACCGGTTGGGCTTCACGTACATGACGAGCAATGTCATGTTCCCGCCGCGGGCGCGCCTCAGCGGCACTGCGGGCTCGGGCGTCGGCGACCCGTCGGTCGGGACGGCGGGCATGCCTGCGTACGCGTTCGAGGTGCGCTACGAGCACAACCTGTCGCCGGGCCTGCAGATCGCGTTCGCCTCGTCGGTGTACGACGGCTTCATCTGGAATTTCGAGGGTAACGAGTTCGTGCTCCTGGACGGCAACGGCTTCCGCAACTGGGTCCAGATCGAGAGCCGTGTTTCCGATCGCCTCCTGTGCCAGTTGAAGGTCACCCGCGACCACGACCTGCCGCGGGATATCGACGTGCGCAACTTCGGCGACCCGTTCGGCAACGATCCTGACGCGACCCGGGTACCGGGCGACGACACCACCGTCCGTCTGCAGATGGACTACACGTTCTGACAGAGCCGAGGAGACTCGCGTGATGAAGACGAGCAAGTACGGTTTCCCAGTCGGCGCAACGACGGTGGTCACAACGACGGTGGTCACGGTGGCGCTGGCCCTGTTCGCAGTGGTCGGACAGGCGCAGGCCGGTCCGCAGGTGTCCTCGAGCTACGGCGACCAGTTCACCTGGGTCGGCGCCGAGTCGGCGGCCATGGGCGGTACGGGCACCGCGGTCTACCGCGGGGGCTTCTCCACCGCGTTCAACCCGGCGTTCCTGGTCGTCGAGGACGGCAAGCGCCTCGACGCCGGGATCATGCTGGATCAGGAGCACGAAGACCGCTTCCAGCCCCTGTTCGACAGCTTCGACAGCTGGGTGGTCGATGCTGCGATCGCCAGCAACCGGCAGCACTACTGGCAGGGCGGCTTCGGCCTGGCGGCGCGGGTGGGCCACGGCCCGCGGGCCGTCTCGCTGGGCTTGTCGCTGACCGACCGCTTCCCGTTCGGCTATTCGTTCAGTGAGGAACTGCGCAATCCCAGCCCGTTCCCGCCCGGCTCGGGCGAACCGGCGCGCGACATGCTGATCGCCGTGCGTGAGCGCGAAGTCACCGGTGCCCTGCGGGCCCTGTCCTTCGGCGCCGCGGCCGAGGTCAGCCGGAACGTTTCGCTGGGCACGTCGTTCAACTATCATTTCGGGACCAGGCGTGACGCCGCCAGCTCGATCGACCTGGACAACGCCGGGACCAACGAGAGCTACCGCACGAGTGACGAACTGAAGCTGCATGGCCTCAATGTCACGGCCGGCCTGCGGGCGCGGCTCAACGAGCGCGTCGACCTCGGCGTGGCGGTCGAGAAGCAGCCTCAGGGCCACGGGCGACTGGCGACGGCAGAATGTCGACCTTGCGCCGGCCGCGGCCACCGATACGACGGTCGGCGCCTTCTACGACTACCCGTGGTGCGCGCGGGCCGGGCTGGCGTTCCGTCCCCGGAACGACCTGCGCACGGTGTTCACCTTCGAGGTCGAGTACCGGCCCTGGAGCGAGATGCGCGACGGCACGCTTGACGACGTGACGCCGATCCTGCACGACGCCGCCGACATCCGCCTGGGCGTCGAGCACGTGTTCTACAACGGCATGCCGCTGCGCTTCGGTTTCCGGCACCTGTCCAGCTACGCCGACCGCGATGCTGCGGTCTCCGCCTTCACGGCCGGCACCGCCGCCCGCGTGGGCCAGGGCCGGTTGAGCGCCTCGGTCGAGCTGGCCAAGACCACCAACGTCCTGGCGCACCAGTTCCCCTACCCGACGGCCTACTTCGGTGACGCCTTCGTCGCCGACCCGATGGCCCGGGTCGAGGACACCCGGTTCCGGGTGGGCGTCAGCTACGCGATGGAGTTCTGATGATGAGGAACCTGCGCCTCTTGCGGATCCCGGCTGCGGTTGCGGCGCTCGGTGCCGCTGCCTTTGCGGCCGCGGCTCTCGTGGCGACCCCGGCGGCGACCGGCGCCGACGACGGCCTGCTGCGGCTGAACCTGCTGTGGACCAACGACGTGCACGGCCACATCGCGCCGGAGCCCGCGAAGTTCATGAATCCCGACTTTCCGCCGCCGCTGGGCGGCGGCGCCTCGGCGGCGCGCTATATCCGCGAAGTGACGGCGAAGGCAAAGGCGGCGGGCGAGGAAGTGCTGCTGGTCGACGTCGGCGACATGTTCCAGGGAACGCCCATCGGCAACAAGACGAAGGGCGCGGCGGTCATCGAGTACATGAACGCCATCGGCTATGACTTCGCGGTGCCCGGTAACCACGACTTCGACCTGGGACGCGAGAACACCGAGCAGATGGCGAAGCAGTCGAAGTTCCCCTGTCTCGCGGTGAACCTGGTCGAGGAATCGACCGGTAAACTGGTGGACTGGGTGCAGCCAACGTTGATGATCGAGATGGGCGGCATCCGCATCGGCGTGATCGGCATCATCACGCCGGGAACCGCGCACATGTCGTTCCCCAAGAACATCGAGGGCCTGCAGTTCCTGGAGATGGCGCCCACGGTGGAGCGCTATCGCGACCAGTTGAAGGCCCAGGGCGCCGACCTGATCTTCCTGGCGATCCACGAAGGGCTGCCCTACGACCCGGTGCAGGGCTGGAACAACCTCGTTGCCGCCCAGGAAGAGGCCGACCACGAGCAGGAGGGCGCCTACGGCTCCAACTACTCGCGCGGCGGCATGAACCTCATGGAACTGGTGAACGTCGTCGAGGGTGTCGACTTCGCCGTGGGCGGCCACACGCACCGCGGCTATCGCGAGCCCTGGATCGATCCGCAGACCCACACGATGTGCTTCGAGAGCTTCGGCAACGGCAGCAGCATCGGGCATGTCGTCCTGCTGATCGACCGGGCCACGCGGAACCTGGTGGGCTACGAGGGTGCGCACGCCGACGGCACGCTCGTGACCCTTTTCGAGGACGAGATCTGGCCGGACCCCGAGATCGCCGAAGTCATCCGCCCCCATCACGAAGCGGCGGAAGCGGACATGGGCAAGGTCATCGGCGCGACTTCGGCCTCGCTCGGCCGCGGCGGCCCCGGTGCGAGCCTCGTCGCCAACCTGGTCACCGACGCCATGCGCGAGCGCTTCGACGGCGACCTGTCCGTACAGAACGCCGGCGGCCTTCGCGCCGACATCCAGGCGGGCGACCTGACCACGCGTGACATCTTCGCCGTGCTGCCCTTCGGCAACGAGCTGCAGATCGTGACGATGGACGGGCGCATGATCCGGCGCCTGATCGAGTCGCGCGTGGCGGGCCGCAGCGGCGGCATCCTGCTCTCGGGTGCCCGCGTCGCCATCGACCCCACGCGCCCCGACTGGGACCGCGTGGTCGAGCTCGAGATCGGCGGCCAGCCCTGGGACCCGGATGCCGAGTATGACGTGGTCATCACCGACTTCCTCATGGAAGGCAACAGCGGGCTCGACTTCCTGACGACGATCCCGGCCGACAAGATCACGCCGACGGGCGTGACGCAGGCCGAGGCCGTCGAGCAGTACATCGAGAGGCACAGCCCGGTCCGGCCGCGCATTGACGACCGCTGGGTCGAGAAGCCCGGGCAGGCCCAGGCGCCGTACCTGGCGAAGCCGTGGCTGCAGGATTCCTGACCAGAGGGGTGCCTGTAACCTGGCCTTGAAGTGAAAACGGACCTAATGGCATGGGGGCGCAGACTTTGCGCCCCCTTTTCATCGTGAATTGCGCTCAAGCCCGTCCGCCGGTGACCGATCATGGCGCCACGGACGGGTTTCCGCTGCCCATCCGAGGACAAGGATGTCCCGGCCCCGTGGCCGACCTGGCGTCAACAGACAGGACACGGACGTGAAGATCCTCCGCCACGAGAAGCGCAACGAGCAGCTTTCCCGCTTCACCGCGCACATGAACAAGATGGTCGTGGGGCAACCGCAGGCCATCGACAAGATGTCCGACAGCTTCAGCCGCCTGATTGCCGGTGAGCATGATCCGGAGCGGCCGCTGCTGACGATGATGTTCATGGGGCCCACGGGCGTCGGCAAGACCGAAACCGTGCGCGCGCTGTCGGAAACCGTCTTCGGCAATCGCCGGGCCTTCACCCGGATCAATTGCCAGGAATACTCGGCGCACTACAACATCTCCAAGCTGCTCGGTTCGCCTCCCGGCTACGTCGGCGGCGAGATCCGGCCGCTTCTCTCGCAGGAGAACATCGACCGGCACCACCGCAAGGCGCTGGAGGCCCAGACGGGCATGATCAGCGAGGCGGACGGCAAGCTCGGTCGCCTGTTCCCGCCCGAGAGCGAGCGCTACCTGTCGATCATCCTCTTCGACGAGATCGAGAAGGCCCATCCCAAGCTGTGGAACCTGCTGCTGGGGATCCTCGAGGACGGCACCGTGGTGCTGGGCAACAACGAGGAAGTGGATTTCCGGCAGTCGATCGTCGTGCTGACCTCGAACGTCGGCAGCGAGGCGATGGGGGCGCACCTGTCCCAGAACGGCATCGGCTTCTCGACCGGCGTCAGCGAAGCCAAGCTGGACCGCGACGTGGAGGAAGCCGCCATGCGGGCGGCAAAGAAGGTCTTCCCGTTCGAGTTCCTGAACCGCTTCGACGAGATCATCACCTACCACACGCTCAAGGAGCAGCACCTCTACGCGATCCTCGACATCCTGATCGCGCAGGTTCACCACCGCTCGCTGCTCTGCGCCGAGCCGTTCCTGCTCGAGATCACGCAGGAGGCCAAGCGCTGGCTGGTGGAGACCGGCACCGACGTCCAGTACGGCGCCCGGCCGCTCAAGCGCGTGGTCGAGAAGGAAATCGTCACGCCGATCAGCCATTTCATCTGCAGCGAGCAGATCCGGCGCGGCGACCTGATCACCGTCGACCGCAGCGAGGGCGGCGAACTCGTCTTCCGCAAGGAGACGGGGGTCACCAGCTGGGAGGAACTCGAGAGCCTCGGGCCCTTCCCGCAGTCGGCCTGGGCGCGCGAGGATCTGGGCGTCAAGGACGACGGCGGCGAGAAGAAGGAGATCGTCGAGAAGATCACGCGGGTGGTCGCCAATGCCGGAGCCATGTCCGGCCGGGAGGATTGATCGACGATTTTCTCTGCCGTCACCGGTTTGTCATGACACTTGCAAGCGGCTCCCCAAAGGAGCCGCTTTTCTTTGCCTGGAACGCTGGAAACGAAACTCGTTCTCGACGCGGAAGTCATTAAACTTGAAGCGTTTGGTCCTCAATTGTTAAAATTCCAACTAAAGATCTTGACACATAGGTCCGATAGCCTAACTCTGCGGTGGGAGTATTCCGCGAGGAAGCGTTGTCGAGGCGACGGGGTCGTGAATGGCGCTCAACCCGAACCGAGAGGTCTCCACATTGGACGCTGACTTCAGGAAATTGTCATGGTTCGCGGGCGGGGTGATCTGCTGTGCCCTGGCGGCCGCGTGGACGGCCACGCCGCTGGGGGCTGCGGAACCTGCCGCGGACGCCGGCGGACCGGGCCAGACCCTGGTCTGCCTGGATTGCCACGACGGACTGGCGGCGAGCCTTTCCGCAGGGCCACACCGCGTGCTCATGGGCGCCGCGAACGATGTGGCGACCCGCGTGAGCTGCACCAGCTGCCACGGGGGGCAGCCTGCCCACTGGCTGGACGACCCCTCGGCCAACCCGATGACCAACCCGGCCCGGCAGACGGCCAAGGAAGTGGCGGCCGCCTGCGCGACCTGCCACCAGGGGGCCCACCAGGTCAACCAGCAGACGCTGAGTGCCCATGCGGCGGCGGATGTGGCCTGCACGGCCTGCCATCGCGTGCACGGCGGCACGCAGCGCGGCCAGCTGCAGCAGGCCCAGTCCGAGCTGTGCTTCGGGTGCCACACCGGCGTCCGCGGCCAGTTCGCGCAGCCTTCGCACCATCCGCTGGAAAACGGCCTGGTCAGCTGCACCGATTGCCACCTGTCGGGTGACGACGGCATGGCCGGCGCCACGCGCCGCGACGTCAATGCCACCTGCGGCAAGTGCCACGCGGCGCTGCGCGGGCCGTTCCCTCACGAACACGCTGCGACCCTCGACTACTCGGTCGAGGACGGCGGCTGCCTCAATTGCCACGACCCGCACGGTTCGCCGCTGCCGCGGCTGCTCAAGCAGCCGTACACGGCGCCGCACTTCCAGCTCTGCTCGCAGTGCCACACCGTCCCGGGCCACCAGTTCAACAGCTTCCACGGCAACGAGTGGGCCGGCGTGGCCTGCAGCGAATGCCATGTGGACATCCACGGCTCGTACACCAACCGGGACCTCCTGACACCGGCCCTGCAGCCCCGTGGCTGCTTCGCCGCCGGTTGTCACGGCGGCCAGTAGAGGGGGTGCGGAATGCGTAGACACGCCACAAGGCAAGCGGGGCTTCTCGGACTCCTGTCGATCAGCCTGCTTCTGACGGGGGCGTTCCTCCTGGCGCAGCCGGCCCTGGCCGGCACGGTAGGGGGCACCCTGGAAGTGGGCACGGTGTCCGTCGAGAAGACCTGGGGCGATCCTTCGACGATGCCCGAGGCCTGGGACATCTATGACGGGTTCACGGTGTCGCGGTTGAATCTCGAGGGCACCGCGGGCAGCCGCAGCGCCTTCCACCTCGACCTGCGCGACGTGACCCGCAACAACGCCAACGGGCTGTTCAGCTACCGCCTGGCCGATCTCGGCGCGTTGACGGTACGGCACAACCGCGGCCGCCAGCTCTACGATGCCGACGGTCAGGTCAGCGCCGAGCGCCGTGACTGGCGCCTGGGCGCTCACCTCACGCCGACTCCCGCGCTCCGCCTGACGGCCGAGTACGGCCGCCAGGATCGCGCGGGCGATCGCTGGGCCGTTCCCTTCAACACCGTGTCGGCCCTGGGTTCGGCCTACGACTACGTGCTGCAGACGCACCTGGTCGAGGGCGAACTGCGCAAGGACGGCCGCATGTTCGCCGCCGGCTGGGAGGGCTCGCGCCTGACCGACAACGGCGATGCGACCATGGACCGCCGCGGCGACGTGGTTTCGGCCCGCGCCAGCGTCCCCTGCCTGCTGCTGCCCGGGCGCATCACGCACTTCGTGCGGGGCTCGTACGGCAAGCAGGAGCTGGAGAATGCCGCCCTGGAACTGACCAGTTCGGCCTTCCAGTACCTGGGCATGATCCGCGCCACCGACGCGGTCGAGCTCCGTTACAAGCTGGACCTCAGCCGCTTTGAGAACGACGCGACGGGACTCCAGACCGATCGCACGCGCAACGACGTGGACGTGACCTGGCGGCATGCGAAGGGCTCGCTCTTCGCCGGCTACGGTTTCGCGACCACCGATGACGACGTCACCCTGACCGACACGAACACGTGGCGGGCGGGCGGCGCCTATCGCGAGGGCGACCGCTGGCAGGTCCGCGCCAGCTACGCCACCAGCGAAAAGGACGACCAGGAGAGCCTGACGCTGCTGAAGGACATCGAGTCCAGTCGCTTGCGCCTCAACGCGCAGGTGAAGCTGGCCGAGCCGTTGACCATCGGTGGCGCCTACCTGCAACGCGACCGCGACTACCCGGCTCTGGATGTCACGGCGACCGGCAAGCGCACGAGCGGGTTCGCGCGCGTGGCGCTGGCGGCCTGGGGCACGGCCTCGGTCGAATACGCCTACAGCGATGACGAGTACGTGGACCAGGCGGGTGCCTTCCGCGCCGACAACAGCACGGTGACCGCGCGCGTCGACCTGACGGGCGTGGCCAATCTGCGGCTGGGCGGCGGCCTGACCTACCTGGACCTGGGCAAGGACCTGGATGTCGAGAAGTCGATCCTCACGTTCGACGGCCAGTACGACCTGAGCCGGGACTACTTCGTCAGTGTGCGCTACAACGTGTACAACTACGACGACTTCGTCCTGCTCGACCGTTACTTCACGTCCAACGTGGTCTGGTTGAACGTCGGTTACAAGTTGCCTGTGGACTGATCCGCGGTAAGAACGACTGGCACAAGGAGGAATGGTAATGTCGCTGACTCGCAAACACCTGATGATCTTGGCTGCCATCGTGGGCCTGATGGCCCTGACGGCCTGCACCAGGGAAATCACGACTATCGTGCAGGAAGAGCCGCAGCCTTCGAGCTGCTTCGAGTGCCACTCCGACACGGACCTGGCCGTGCTGCGCGCCCAGACCGAGTGGGCCGAGAGCGTGCACGGCGAGGGCGAGACCGTGTTCGAGGGCACGAACGCCTCTTGCGTGCGCTGCCACGCCAACGAGGGCTTCATCCAGTACGTCGAGGATCCCGCGCGGCTGACCTACACCGCCACGACGACCCCGACGAACATCAACTGCTTCACCTGCCACGCCCCGCACAGCAACGGCGACTTCGGTCTGCGGGTCACGACGGCGACGGCGCTGCTCAGTGGCGAAAGCTACGACCTGGGCCTGGGCAACACCTGCGTCGTGTGCCACCAGGCGCGTCGCGACGTGGCCGTCTACATCACCAGCGCCAACAACATCAACAGCCGCTACGGCCCGCACCATGGCCCGCAGGGCGACCTGCTGCTGGGCAGCAACGGCTACGAGTATGCCGGCTACACCTACACCGAGACCCCGTACCATCGCACGCTGAACGAAGACGGCTGCGTGAACTGCCACATGCGCAACGTTGCGCACCTGGTCGGCGGCCACACGTTCAATGTTTCGACCTACAACGTCGAGGAAGACGAGACCATCTACAACACCGGCGCCTGCGTGGGCTGCCATGAGGACATCGGCGACAACTTCGACTACAACGGCGTGCAGACCGAGATCGACGGCCTGCTGGTCGAGTTGCAGGCCCTGCTGCTGGCCGCCGGGTTCGTGAATGATGCCGGTACGCCGGTCACCGCCACCGGTCGCCCGGCCGATGACGCCGGCGCGATCTGGAACTTCATGTTCATAGGCACCGAGGACCGCAGCCACGGCGTGCACAACCCCGCGTATGCCCGTGACCTGCTCCAGTCGTCGATCGCCTACATGGAGTCGCGCGCCCCGGCCAACTAGGCCGCGAGCCGATTCCGCCGTGTGGAAAAAGGACCCGGCTTCGGCCGGGTTCTTCCTTTTCATCAGCAATGGTGCCGAACGAAAAAGGGCCCGGCGTGAGCCGGGCCCTTGAATCCATGGCCTGACGGCCTCCGCTACGGCCAATACAGCAACCGCCCGCAGCTCTCGCACTTCTGCACCTTGTCGACGTTGGTCTTGCTGACGAACGACGAAGGGATGCTGGCGAAGCAGCCGGTGCACAGGTTGCCCACGACCGGCACCACGGCATGGCCCCAGCGTGCGGTCAGGCGCTTGTACCAGCTGGCCAGGCTCGGATCGATCTTCCCGGCAAGCTCCTCGCGGGCGCGCTTGAGGTTCTCGAGGCCCTCGTGCTTGAAGCCGAGGTCCTCGAGCTGCTCGCGGCTCTCCACGGTCTCGCGGATCATCTGATCCATGTCCTGCAGGGCGACCAGCAACTGCAATTGCGCGTGCATCCTCAGACCCCCTTCAGGGCGTCGCAGAAGGACTCGTAGTCGGCAGCCTGGCGCAGGGCCGCGCGGAGGTCGCCGTCCTGCAGGCGGTCGATGAGGGTTGCCAGCGACTTGATGTACTGGTGCCCGGAGTCCTGCGGCGGGGCCACGAGCACGAAGAACAGGTGCGTGGGCTGACCGTCCTCCGAATCGAAGTCGACGCCCTTGGCCGAGCGCGCGATGAGGATGGTCAGGCGCTGCACCGCCAGCGTACGGCCGTGCGGGAAAGCGATCCCCGGTCCGACAGCAGTGGAACCGAGGTTCTCGCGGCTCTGCAGCATCTGCAGGATCGTGTCCGGATTGTGGATGCTGGTACCGGCGACGAGACCTTCGACCATTTCGGCAAGAGCGGAAGCTTTGTCGGTGGCTTGCAGATCGGGCAGGAAGAGCGCGGGTGAGGTATGCTTAAGCACCTCGACAATATCCATGACGGGCGCACCACCTTGAGAATGCGGAAGAATTGTGCTACCTGTTCGCCTGCTAACGTAACCCATCGCCGGGCGATAGACAAGTTGCAAAAGCGGCCCCGCGCGCCCGGCGGCGGGTCCCGAGAGGGCTCCATGAGCGACGATGAAACATCGCGCGAAGGTCTTGTAATCCGGTCCGGTTCCGGCCATTGCCAGGTGGCGGTGGGCGACGAGAACTGGCGCTGCCGCGTCCGCGGGCGCCTCAGGCAGGGCCCCAAGGAGGCCCAGACGATCGTCGTGGCCGGTGACCGTGTGCGCGTGTCGCTGGTCGCCGGCAACGTGGCGCCGGGTGTCGCCGGCGGCGAGGCCGTCGTCGAGGAAGTGCTGGACCGCCGCAACCGCATCTCGCGCCTGGCCGCGCGTCGCAACGGCGGTCGTGTCGAGCAGGTGCTCATGGCCAACCTCGACCAGCTGGTCGTGGTCCAGTCCGTGCGCGACCCGGAACCGCAGACGGGCTTCGTCGACCGGCTGCTGGCGGCAGCGCTGCGGTTCGGCGTGGACGGCGTCGTCGTGCTCAACAAGGTGGACCTGATGCACGATGAGGCCGAGCGTGCGCGCGAACTGGAGCACTGGGGCTGGTATCGACGCCTGGATCACGTCGTGATCGCCGCTTCGGTGGCGACGGGTGAGGGGATGCCCGAACTGGCGGCCCTGCTGGCAGGCAAGGTCACGCTGCTGCTCGGCGCCTCGGGCGTCGGCAAGAGCAGCCTGCTCAATGTGCTCTACCCGGGCCTCGGCCTCCGTGTGAACGACGTGACCGATCGCACCGGACTCGGCCGTCACACGACCACGCACACCGAATTGCACGCGGTGCCGGGCGGCGGCTACATCGCCGACTCGCCGGGCCTGCGCGGCTTCGATCCCTGGGACATTGCCCCGGTCGACATCCGCGCCTATTTTCCGGACCTGGAGCAGGAGGCGTTGTCGTGCCGTTTCCGCGGCTGCCTGCACCGCGATGAGCCGGGTTGCGGCGTGAAGGATGCGGTCGCGCGGGGAACCCTGCCGCCCTGGCGTCACGAAGCCTACCTGGCGCTGCTGCGCGACCTCGAGGAACGGGAGCGGTCGGCGGGCTATCGCAAATGACGCGCCCCGTGGCGCGGTCGATACCCGGCCAGGGTGGCATAGAAGCAGGCGGCTTCCTGGCCCTCGTGCAGGAGCTTGTCGAGAAGCAGCACGCCGGTGGGCGGCTGCCAGCGGACGACCTTCTCGGCCCGGGCCGTTGCCCACCAGCCGGGCATGGTGCTTCCGGTCAGAGCCGGCGATTTGGCCGTCAGTTCATAGAAGCCGAGCCCGGCGACCAGGCAGGTCGCCGCAACCAGGCCGGCGGTGCGCAAACGGATCACGTCGGTTCCCCTCGTCACGGTTGCGGGCGCCGCGGGGACCGACCCCGCGCGCAGGAGCGGGGCCAACGCAAGCGATGTGCCACGGCCGGTCCGGGGCGTTGACTCGGCGGTGCCGCGGCTCCGCGGCACCCTGCCGCACCGCCGACATGCCGCACGGCAGGAGCGTCGATTGACCGTCACCAGGCGTGCCAAGCAGTCCCTGATGCGCCCGCTCGCGCGGGCGCTGCGGCGTGAGCGTCTGGCGCCCGGCGCCCTGACGGCGTTGCGGCCCGCGCGCATCCTCGTCGTGCGCCAGCACAACCAGATGGGCGACATGGTCTGCGCCACGCCGGCGCTGCGCGCCATCGCCGAAACCTGGCCGGACGCTGCCGTGGCGCTCGTTACCTCGCCGGCCAATGCCGGCGTGGTGCGGCACAACCCGCACCTGTCGCGGGTCCTGGTGTTCGAGAAGCCGCTGCGCCGGCTGCCGTCGTTCGTGTGCGAATTGCGCCGGTGGGACGCCGACCTGGCCATCGTGCTGAGCAGCGTCTCGTTCTCGTTGACGAGCGCGCTCATCGGCCTTTTGAGCGGGGCGCGCCACGTCGTGGGGGCCGACAGCCGCGCGTTCGGGTGGGAGTTCGGCGAGCATTGCTTCTCGCTGGTGATGCCCGGCTCGCCGGTCGTCGATCGCCACGCGATCGTCCACGGGCTCGCGCCGCTGCGCGCCGTGGGCGTCACGACCGACGACGAGTCGACGGTGGTCGTGCCGTCGGCCGCCGAGCGTCAGGACGCCGCCGCGATCACGGCCGCCCTCGGCCTGGAGGCGGGCTACTGGGCCCTGCATCCGGGTGCGGGCAAGCGGCAGAATGTCTGGCCGGCATCTCGGTTCGCTGCCGTGGCCCGGCGTGCCGCCGGCGAGGGCCGGCAGGTCCTGGTGCTGCACGGCCCGGCCGACAGCGAGGCGCTGGCGGCGTTCGGACCGTTGCGCGTGCCCGGTGTGCGCCACGGCGCGCTTGTGGTGGCACCACCCTGCGGCGTCGGCGTGGCCGCGGCGCTGCTCGCGGGCGCCGACCGGTTCCTCTGCAACGACACGGGCATCATGCATGTGGCCGGGGCGATGCGCGTGCCCACCCTGGCCCTGTTCGGCCCGACCGACCCGGGGCTCTGGAAGCCGCCTGCGCCGGAGGTGCTGGCACTGCGGGCGGGTCATCGTGTGGAAGATCCGCGTGGCGACGAGTACGGCTGGATGGAAGCGATCGACGAAGACACCGTGTGGCGCGCCTGGTCCGGGCTGACCGGCCGCTCCGCTGCGAACAGGGGACGGTTGAGATGGAGATGGTGGCGATCCGCGTGCTGGTGCTGGTCTTCTCCGTGGTCGTCCACGAAGTGGCCCACGGCTGGATGGCCCTGAAGCTCGGCGATACGACCGCCCGGGATCAGGGCCGCCTGACGCTCAATCCCCTGCCGCACGTCGACCCGATGGGCAGCGTCATCGTGCCGCTGCTGCTTTCACTGACCGGCTCGATCATGATGGGCTGGGCCAAGCCCGTGCCGGTGCATCCGGGGCGGTTGCGGCATCCGTGGAACGACCATCCGAAGGTGGCGGCGGCCGGCCCGGCCAGCAACCTGCTGCTGGCCCTGATCGCGGCCGTGCTCCTGGGCGCGACCGCGGCGATCGCCTCCCGCCTGCCGGTCGGCCATGCGGCGGCGCCGGCGGCCGAGTTCCTGCTGCTCGTCTGGCAGACCGGCATCGTCATCAACGTCGTGCTCGCGGTCTTCAACCTGATCCCGCTGCCGCCGCTCGACGGCAGCTGGATCCTGACGCGCTTCCTGCCCGACAACCTGCGCGACGGTTACGAGCGCCTGCGCAACTACGGCATGCTCGTGGTCGTGGGCTTCCTGCTGCTGATGCACTACACGTCGGCGGGTGACTACCTGCAGGTCGGGATGATGGCCGTGGCCAGCCCGTTCTTCAACCTGGCGATCGCCGTGGCCCGTCTCGGTGCCTGAGTTTCCACCCTCTGCAGCGTGACGCCTTCGGGAAATGGTGCGGGCCCCCCGCTGTCGCGGGAGGCCCGGAATCCCTGAGGAGGACCAGCTCCGGCCGGGATCAGTCCGCCAGCACGTTGTCGTCGTGGCTGACAGCGACCAGCAGGTAGGCCGTCGCAATGGCGCTCTCGTTGCCCGACGTGTCCACGGCGTACACGTGGTAGGCGCTCGAGCCGACCGGCGGCGTGGTGTCCTCGAAGGACGTCATCAACGTCGGCGTCGCGACCAGGGTCTCGGTCTCGCCGCGGTATTCGCGGGTCACGATGTAGCCGGCCAGGTCGTTGTCGACGGCATTCTGGTCCCAGCTGACCACAGCCAGGCCACCATTGAACTCGACGTCGAGGTTGCTCGGCAGGGCCGGCGGCGCGGTGTCAGGGGCCGCGACGATGGGATTGTTGCTGTCGCTGCAGCCCGTGGCCACAGCCACCAGCCCGAGAATCAGGGTCGTGACGATCATCTTCTTGTTAGCCATGAGTGGCCCTCCTTCAGTTCGCCGGATGCGCCCGATGATGGTGTTGTCGGGCTCGGCCAGCGGGGATCGGTTGCAGTGGCACGTTGTTCAGGTCCTGCCCCGCCGGCCGCGCCGTTGCCCGGTCCAGTGCAAGGCAGGTGCCCTCTTGAACAATCATGAGATATATCGACGTAAGGCCATATTTATTTAGCAATTAGTCTGGACTTGGAGGCATTCCGAGGAAGTCTGCGGCCCGGTGAACCCCGGCAGGGTCGGGTGGAATGCGTGGCGGAAGCATGGGGAGTCTTGCAACTTGCCCGCCCGCCGGGCCCCGGCGGACGGCGGGAGCGGGCCCGGGCCGCGCCTTCCTGGCATTAAAGCCCTTGACAAGTATTGGCTTATGCTCAAGAATCCGGATCGAGCTCGAGCGGAGCGCCGGGAAACGCCAGACCGGCATTGCGGGGTTTGTGTCAATGCCGGGTCTCTTGTTAACCAGGAGGAGTGCCATGACCAAGGCCGATATCGTAGAAGACATCGCCCAGAGGACCGGCTTGACCAAGAAGGAAGTCGCCGAGACGGTGGATCTCTTCCTGGACAAGATCGGCGACCTGCTGGTCGACGGCAAACACCTGGAAATCAGGGGCTTTGGCACTTTCAAGGTCAAGGAGCGCAAGGAGCGCATGGCGCGCAACCCGCGCACCGGCGACTCGGTGCCCGTGCCGTCCCGCAAGGTGCCGGTCTTCAAAGTGTCCAAGATGTTGAAGGACAAGGTCGCCGGCGACTGAGAGGTCGCCCGCAGCGATTCCCGATGCGCGTTCCGCCCGGCGCGGACGATACGGAGAACCGGATTTCCGGCCCCGGCGGCTCGGGAAGCCGGTTCCGTGTCATTGGGCTGCCCCTGCTGGCAGCATAAGGAGCAGCCATGGTCCGCGCCAGCCGTCCGGTCGACCTGCGGAGCGACACCGTCACCAAGCCGACACCGGGGATGCTCCGGGCCATGGCTGCTGCGGAGCTGGGTGATGACGTCCTGGGTGATGACCCGACCGTGCAGCACCTGCAGGCCCGGGTCGCCGAGTTGCTGGGCAAGGAGGCCGGCCTGTTCGTGCCCAGCGGCACGATGGGAAACCAGCTGGCCCTGCGCGCCCAGACGAGCTCCGGTGACCAGGTTGTCGTCGAGGACGGCTGCCACATCTACCGCTATGAACCCGGCGCCCCGGCCGCGCTCAGCGGCGTGCAGCTGACCTGCGTGCCGGCGCCGGGCGGCCTGCCGGACTGGCCGCTTGTCGAAGCCGCCCTCAACCCCGCCAACGTGCACTGCGCCCCGCCCAGCCTCGTTTGCCTGGAGAACACGCACAACCGCGCGGGCGGTCGCCTCGTGCCGCAGGAACTGGTCGCCGGGATCGGGCGTGGCGCCCATGCGCGCGGCCTGCGTGTCCACCTGGACGGAGCGCGCCTCTGGCACGCGCACGTGGCCGGCGGCCTGTCGCTGGGCGAACTGGCGGCGCCGGCCGACACGGTCAGCGTCTGCTTTTCCAAGGGGCTGGGAGCGCCCGTCGGCTCGGTGCTCACGGGCGATCGCGAGGTCATCGCGAAGGCCTGGCGTTTCCGCAAGATGTGGGGCGGCGGCATGCGGCAGTCGGGACTCCTCGCCGCCGCCTGCCTCTACGCGCTGGACAACCAGCTGGCGCGACTGGCCGACGATCACGCCCGCGCGCCGCGGCGCTGGCGGCGGGCCTGGCCCATCCGCGGCTCTCGGTGGGCCATCCGGTCGACACCAATATCGTCATCATCGACGTCGCCGGTCCGGCCGGCGAAGCTGCGCTGGTGGCGCACCTGGCTGCCCACGGCATCCTGACGCTGGCGTTCGGGCCGGGTCGCGTGCGCCTGGTGCCGAACCTCGGGGTGGGCGACGAGGACATCACACGCGTGCTCGAGGTGCTGCACGGCTTCCCGGCGGCCTGAGCGCGCCCCGCCCGTTCGCGAGGTGGTTTTCCTTCCTTCGCGGCAGGTGTATGTTTGACGGCGCGGCCGCAGCGGGCGGCTCGCCATCGCCGGCGGCACGGGCGGCAATCGCCATGGGGCCGGGCCATCGATCCCGAAGGAGTTGCGACATGCCTGCCGTTCCGTCCGGGTCCACACCGGTGTGGGCCCTCGCTCCCGCCGAGATCCGCGCGCGCTGTTGCGATTTCCTGCGCGCACAACTGGCGGCCGCCGGCTGCGAGCGGCTCGTCGTCGGCCTGTCCGGGGGCATCGACTCGGCCGTGGCCGCCGCGCTGGCAACCGAGGCGATCGGCGCCGCGCGCGTGCGCGGCATCATGATGCCGTACGCGACCAGTTCGGCCGCCTCGCTGACGGACGCCCAGGCCGTGGCCGCCTGCCTGGGCCTGGCCGTGGAAAAGGTCGACATCACGCCGATGGCCGACGCCTTCCTGGCCGGTGTGCCGGCCGAGGCGCGCGTGCGCCGGGGAAACGTCATGGCCCGCTGCCGCATGATCGTGCTCTATGACCGCTCGGCGCAGGACCAGGCGCTGGTCCTGGGCACCGGCAACCGCACCGAAGGGCTGCTCGGCTACACCACGATGTACGGAGACAACGCCTGCGCCCTGAACCCGATCGGCCAGCTCTACAAGACCGAGGTACGCCTGCTGGCCGCCGATTTCGGTCTGCCGCAGTCGGTGCTCGACAAGGCGCCCAGCGCCGATCTCTGGGCCGGCCAGTCCGACGAGGACGAACTGGGCGTCAGCTATGCCGAAGTCGACCGCCTGCTGCATCACATGATCGACGAGGGCCTCGGCGAACGGCAGCTGGCTGCGCTCGGGTTCGCGCCGCAACTGGTCGCGCGCATCGGCGCACGCGTGCGCACGATGGCTTTCAAGCGGCGCCTGCCCCCCGTGGCGACCATGCCGGGGCGCCCCGATCCGGACCTGGCCGCAGCCACCGGCGGCGAGGCAGCGACTTGAGCGAAGCCAAGGTGATCACCCTGACGCTCCCGCCGGCCGAGCTGCCGGCCGGCGTCTGCCAGTTCGTGGCCACCCCCATCGGGAATCTCGGCGACATCGGGCTGCGCGCGCTCTCCGTGCTGGCGGCGGCGGATATCGTCTATGCCGAGGATACGCGCCACACGCGCCGCCTGCTGGACCGCTACTCCCTGTCGGTGCCGATGGCCAGTTTCCACGACCACAACGCGGCCCGTGCCGTGCCGGCCATCACGGCCCGCCTGCGCGACGGCGGTCGCGTCGCCGTGGTCAGCGATGCCGGCATGCCCTGCATTTCCGATCCCGGTTATGCGCTGGTGGCGGCGCTGCGGCGCGAGAACCTGCCCTATATCGTGGTGCCGGGGCCGTCGAGCGTGCTGACGGCGCTCGTGTTGTCGGGCTTCCCGACCGACCGCTTCCTGTTCCATGGCTTCGTACCGCGCAAGCCGGGTGCCCGGCGCCGCATGCTCGCCGAGGCGCTGGCCGACAGCGGCACTTCGGTGCTGCTGGAGTCCTGCCACCGCATCCGCTCGACGATCGGGACCCTGCTTGAACTCGACCCGATGCGTGAAGTGGCGGTTGCGCGCGAGATCACGAAACTCCACGAGGAGACGCTGCGGGGCACCGCGGACGATCTGCTTCGGCTCTTGACAGGCCCCCGGCTGCGCGGCGAACTGGTCCTGGTGATCCGCGGCACCGGTGAACGCCGGCAGAAAGAGGTCTGATGGGCATGGCGGAATTCAAGGCGACGGCGCGGGGCATGGTCAGTCCCGTCGTCGCCACGCTCGACCGCGCTGGCTTCAGCCCCACGGCCGTTTCCATCACGGGGCTGGCGATCACGGCCGTCTCCGGCGTGGTGATCGGCCAGGGCCACCTGCTGGGCGGCGCCCTGGTTTTCCTGCTGGGTTCGGCCTTCGACATGCTCGATGGCGACCTGGCGCGGCGGCAGGGTACCGTCTCGCGACGCGGTGCCTTCCTCGATTCCTGCTTCGACCGACTGGGCGAGGCGTTCCTTTTCGCCGGCCTGACCTGGTACTTCTCGGCGGGGGAAGAGGGGGCGCCGACCGGCTGGCACTGCTGCTCATCACCCTGACGGTCGTCGGCAGCCTCACCACCAGCTACGTCCGTGCGCGCGCCGAGGGCGTGGGCGAGACGTGCCTGGTCGGCTGGGTGCAGCGCACCGAGCGCGTGGTGCTGCTGACGCTCGGCCTGTTCATCGGGCGCTGGGCGCTGGTGCCCATCCTCGGCTTCCTGGCGGTGGCCACGCTGGCCACGACCGTGCAGCGCCTGGTCCACGTGGCGGCGAAGCTGCCGGGGCCCGATCCCGCGGCACGGAGGCGCCCTTGACACGCCCGGGCAACGACGGCGCGGCGCTGACCGGCGGCGGCGGCCTGGGTGGTCCGGGACTGCTCGTGACCTTCGAGGGGCCCGAAGGCAGCGGCAAGTC
Source organism: bacterium (assembly GCA_016703265.1). Taxonomy (NCBI): domain Bacteria; species bacterium. The sequence goes on along the minus strand of JADJCK010000006.1, from coordinate 397,907 downwards.
GACCCTGATCTCTTCCCTGGCGGCCCACCTGCGTGCCCGCGGCGTCGAACCGCTGTTGACGCGCGAGCCCGGCGGCACGGCCATCGGCGAGCGCATCCGGGGCGTCCTTCTGGATCCTGCCAGCGAAGGCATGGCGGCCGAGACGGAGCTGCTGCTGATGGTCGCCAGTCGCGCCCAACTGGCGCGCGAGGTGATCCGGCCGGCGCTCGCTGACGGCCGGCTGGTGCTATGCGACCGGTTTGCGGACGCCTCGGTGGCCTACCAGGGCTTCGGGCGCGGGCTGGGGCGCGACCTGGTCGACCAGCTGAACGCCGTGGCCCTCGACGGCCTGCGGCCCGACCTCACCCTGCTCTGCCTGCTGCCGCCCGAACTGGGCCTGGCCCGCATCGGCGGTCGTGCGCCCGACCGCCTGGATGCCGAGCGCCTCGAGTTCCACCAGCGCGTCTACGACGGCTACCGTGCACTGGCGGCTGAAGCTGCCTGGCGTTTCCGTGTGCTCGACGCGACGGCCGGTCCCGACCAGTTGCTGGCCGCGGCGCTGGAACAGTTGCGCGGGCTGGAACACAGCTTGCTCTGTGGCCTATAAGCGAATCCGATGGACCGTTCGAGCCAGACCCCGGCAAGGAAGTGGATCCGAAATGAGCGCTGACCGCGACGGCAAGAGGTTGTACAGCAACAGGTTGTGGGGCAGCGCGGCTGCGTCAGGCTTGGCCCTGGCGGTTCTGCTGCTGGTCGTGCCGGTCGCCCGTGCCCAGGACGATCCTGCCCAGCGGCGGCAGGAGTTCTACGACAATCTCAAGATCCTGGGCGACGTCTACGAACGGGTCATCAACAATTACGTCGACGAAGTGGACCCGCACGAGGTGATGAAGGCGGCCGTCGAGGGCATGCTGTCGGACCTGGACGAGCATTCGAACTACCTGCCGCCGGTCAACTACGAGGACCTGATGACGTCCACCGAGGGCGAGTTCGGCGGGCTCGGCATCAGCATCCAGGTGCGGGACCATTACCCGACCGTGGTCTCTCCGATCGAGGGCACGCCCGCCTACTACATGGGTGTGCAGGGCGGGGACCAGATCATCGCCATCGAGGGCGAGAGCACGCGCGACTTCTCGAGCAGCGACGCGGTGAAGCGCCTGCGCGGTGCGCCGGGCACGGCGGTCAACCTGACCATCCAGCGCCCCGGCACGGAGAAGCCGTTGCCGCTGACGATCACGCGCGACATCATCAAGCTCGAAAGCGTGCCGTACGCCTTCATGATCGACGACATCGGCTACATCGGCGTGCAGAACTTCGCTCGCACGACCTCCGACGAGGTGCGCACGGCGCTCGACAAGCTCACCGCGCAGGGTATGCGCGGACTGATTCTCGACCTGCGCTTCAACCCGGGCGGCCTGCTCGACGCCGCGCAGCAGGTCAGTGAACTGTTCCTGCCCAAGGACAAGCTGATCGTCTTCACGAAGGGCCGCCTGCGCTCGCAGAACCACTCGTTCTACTCGCAGGCGCGCGGCCAGGTCTATGACAAGGTGCCGATGATCGTGCTGATCAACGGCTCGTCGGCCTCGGCCAGCGAGATCGTCGCTGCCGCCATCCAGGACCATGATGCCGGCCTGGTCACGGGACAGCCCTCGTTCGGCAAGGGTTCGGTGCAGACGGTCTTCCGCCTGGACGAGGACGAGGCCCTGAAGCTCACGACGGCTCGCTACTACACGCCCAGCGGCCGCTCGATCCACAAGGACCGCAGCCGTCATCCCGAAGTCGAGGGCATGGAAGGCGAAGGCGACGAGGCCGAGGCTGCCCCGCCGATGACCCTGGAGAAGGAGCCGGCCGACAAGGAAATGGACCGCGGGCAGCTCGAGAAGTTCTACACCGACGCGGGTCGCGTGGTGTACGGGGGCGGCGGTATCCGGCCCGACATCGAGATCGACCAGGACTTCCTGAGCGACTTGGAGGCGGCGGTCGAGCGTGACGGTGCGCTGTTCAGCTTCGCGGTGGACTACGCGGCCTCGCACCCGCAGATCCCGGCGGACTTCAAGGTGACCGACGAGGTATTCCGTCAGTTCGCGGGCCACCTCAAGGGCCGTGAGAAGATCGGCGAGTATCTCGGCGTGTTCAAGCTGACCATGTCCGATTCGCTGGTCAATGCGAACGCCGAGTTCCTCAAGCGCGGCATCCGGCGCGAGATCGCCCGGCGCCAGCACGGCCAGGAAGCGGCCTACCGCGTGGCCATCGAGGCCGACACGCAACTGCACCACGCGCTGGACCTCTTCCGCAAGGGGCGCACGCTGCCTGAACTGCTGGCGCTGGCTGCCGAATGGAACAAGGCCGAACTGGCCAAGGCGGCCGCGGCGGTCAAGGAACCGGTCCGCAACTGAGGCTCGCACGAGCTGAAAACGGAGAGGCCCGTCCCCGGGGGGACGGGCCTCTTCACATGCAGGGAGCCCGGCGGCGCGACCGGCGCTCAGGCGCCGACGGTCTCCAGGATGCCGGTGTGCTGGTCGAGCAGGTCCACCAGCTTCGTGAACTGGGGCTTGCTGATGTAGGCGTCGGCGCCCACGGCCTCGCACTTGCCGGCGATCTGCTCGTTGATCAGGGAGCTGAACATGATGACCGGCAGGCCCTGCGTCTGGCGCGTCTGCTTGACCCAGCGGCAGAGGGCCAGGCCGTCCATGGCCGGCATCTCGATGTCGCTGATCAGGGCCGCGATGTCGTCGCGCACCTCGCGCCCGGCAGCGTCGGCGGCGGCGGTCATCTTCGCGATCTCGTCGTAGCATTCGCGGCCGTTGGCGAAGGTGAGCAGCGACGTGTAGCCGCCCTTGCGCAGTTCGTCGGCCACGTGCTTGCGCAGTACGGCCGAATCCTCGGCCAGCAGGATCGTCCGCGCCCCGCGCGCCTGCGCCAGTTCGCCATCGGTGGTCTGCGTGACCGAATGCTGGAACTGCCCGCGCGGCAGGATCTCGGTGACGATCTTCTCCATGTCCACGAGCAGGATCTCGCGGCCCTCGATCTGCAGGGAGCCGGTGAACTTGCTCTCCGAAGAGCTGAGGTACGGGCTCATCGGGTTGATCGATTCCCAGGACACGCGGTGGATGCGATGCACGCCGTCGACCAGGAAGGCAGTCTTGAGCTGGTTGAACTCCATCACCAGGACCAGCCGCGTGGCGGTGCCCTCGCCGCTGGCGGGCTTGCCGTCCTCGACATCGGACATGACCGTCGGTTCGCCTGCGCCCATTTCCTTGGTCAGGTCGATCATCGTCAGGCAGTTGTCGCGGAACCGAAGCGTGCCGATCACCGAGGGATGGGCCAGGTGGATGCGCGTCACCCTCTTCCGGGTCGTACTGCTCGATGGCCTGGATCTTCAGGACATTGACGCCGAACGATTGGCCGCCCAGGACGAATTCCAGGACCTCGACCTCGTTCGTACCGGATTCGAGCAGGATGCTGGCTTTTGCCATGACGGTTCCTTCCAGGCACAGGTTCAACGGCGGGTTCAGCCCACCAGGTTCAGGCGATGCATGACGTCCTCGAGCAGGTAGCCCTCTTCGCCGACGAGGTTCAGGAACTTGAAGCCGACCTTGTAGAAGGACGGGTTCGTGTCCTGGTTGCACCAGACGGCGCGTGCTTCCACCGTGACGTCCGACCGGTGCTGGACCATCACCGGCAATGTGATCCGGACCTGGAACTGCCGGCCCGGCGTAATCTCACCGTTCGTGACGAGCATCATGCCGTCCGCCGTGATGTCGACGACACGACCCATGACGCGTCCCGACTCCTCGTCGACAACCTTGACGTTGTGCGGCGTGTTCTTTCGCGGACGATGCCTGTTGTCTGCCATACCGGTTCCTGTCCTTTCGGTTGACCCGTCCCGGCCGTTTTCGGCTGCCGCCCGCCCGACTTGAGCCCGATCCCGTGATTCCAGAGGCGGTTGCCGCATCCACCCCGGGCGGCTATGATGCCGCCGCCGCCCGCGGGGCCACAGGGGTCCCGGCAGGCGCGGCGGGGGTGCCCGATGGGCGAGAAGCTTTCCTTTGCCGTCGATTCCGAGGTGGGCAGGCTGGAAGCGGTGATCGTGCACCGGCCAGGCCGCGAAATGGCCAATATGACCCCGGATGCGGTCGAAAAGGCCCTTTACAGCGATATCCTGAACCTCGCGGTGGCCAGCCAGGAGTACGACGAGCTGCTGGGGGTGCTGCAGCGCCGCGCCCGGGTCCTGGAAGTGGGCGACCTGCTGGCGGACATCCTGGCGGACGAGGTGGTGCGCGAGCCGCTGGTCCGCCGGCTCTGCTCGGCTGAGGGTGCGGCCTCGATCGGCGACGAGTTGCTGGCCTCGCCGCCCGCCGAACTGGCGCGCGTCCTCGTCGAGGGGCTGCCTTTGCGCAAGGACAACCTCTCCCGGTTCCTCAGTCGTGAGCGCTACTCGTTGCCGCCCCTGCACAATTTCTTCTTCACGCGCGACAGCGGCATGGTGATCGGCCGCGACGCGCTCGTGGGCAACATGGCCAGCCCGGTGCGCGGTCGCGAAGCGCGCCTGATGGAGGCCATCTTCCGCTATCACCCCGGGTTCGATGCCCGCGCGGTCAACCTGCGCCGGTACGGCGTGGACCTGGCCGGTATCGCCATCGAGGGCGGCGATGTCCTCGTGGCGGCGCCCGGCGTGCTCGTAGTGGGGATGGGGGCGCGCACGACACGGCAGGCGATCGACCTGTTGATCGAGCACTTCCGGCGCGAGGGAGCGACCCAGCACATCGTCGTGCAGGAATTGCCGCTGTCTCCGGAGTCGTTCATCCACCTCGACATGGTCTTCACGATGCTCGACCGGAACTGCTGCCTGGCCTTCGAGCCGGTGATCATGCAGCGACACCACTACGACACGGTGCACATCCACATCGAGGGTGGGCGCGTGGTCTCCATCACCGAGCAGGACAACCTGCCGGCGGCCCTGGCCGGGCTGGGCCTCGAGCTCGAGGTCCTTTCCTGTGGCGGGCGCGGCGACGAGTGGGTGCAGGAGCGCGAGCAGTGGCACAGCGGCGCCAACTTCTTCGCGCTGGGCCCCGGCCAGGTCATGGGCTACGGGCGCAACGAGGCGACGATCGAGGAGCTGGCGGGAGCCGGTTTCACGGTGGTGCCCGGCGCGTCGGTGGTGTCGGGCGAGATCGACCTCGACCGGATCGGCAAGTGCGTGGTCACCATCGGCGGCTCCGAACTGGCGCGGGGCGGCGGCGGTTGCCGCTGCATGACGCTGCCGGTGCGGCGTACGCCGCTCTAGGCCGGACTGTCGGCGGGTTCCGGGGCCGGGCCCTCGATCGCAGCTACGGCTCGTCGCTGCCGCCGTCCCAGATACAGCGCCATCCAGGTCCAGAGCCCCGCCGTGGGCACACCGATGGCCGCCAGCGGCGCCAGCCCCAGGCCGGCCACGCCCAGGGCCTCGACCGTGCCGGCGCCCAGCGCGTCGCCGCCCCGGTAGATGAACGTGTCGATGAAGCTCTTGGCCTTGTAGCGCACGTCGTTGTCCACGGTCGTGAACAGCGTCTCGCGCGCCGGGCGCGCCAGCGCGTAGTTCGCCGCGCGCCGCAGCACCTGCACCACCACCAGCACCGCCAGGCCGGGCGCCGCCGCGAGTGCCGCAAAGCCGGCCGCGGTTCCCACGGGCAGCAGGGCGAGCACCCTGCCGGTACCCAGCCAGCGCAGCAGGCGTCCCGTCAGCAGGATCTCGCAGACGATCGTCAGGATGTTCGTCCACAGGTCGATCTGCGCGAACAAGGCGGCCTTTCCTTCGCGCGTCAGCGCCTGCGCATCGACGATGTGCGCCTGCTCGAAGTAGAGGAAGGTCGAGGTCAGGCTGTAGAGGAACAGGTAGCCGGCCACGGCCAGCAGGTACGGTGAGCGGAAGGTCAGGGTGACGCCGGCCAGGATGCCCCGGCCGTCCCCGCTGGTCAGCGGCGGTGCCGGCGGTTCGGCGGCGCGGTAGCCGGCCGCGTCGAAGCGGCGCGCCAGGCGCGCGATCAGGCGCACGCCCAGTTCGAGGAGCACCGCTGAGATGACCATCAGCCAGGCGCGGCCGATGCGGCCGACCAGTGCCGCCGTCAGGCCGCTGCCGAGGATGGCCCCTGCTGTGCCGCCGATCGCGATCAGGCCGAACAGTCGCCGGCTGCGCTGGTAGCCGAAGCCGTCGGCCATGAACGACCAGAACAGCGACACGGCCAGCATGTTGAAGACGCTGAGCCAGATGTAGAACACGCGGCCCAGCGCCACGACCTGGTCGGGATCGCAGAGTCGCAGCGCCAGCTGGAATCCGAGCAGGTTCAGCGCGAAGAAGCGGTAGACGATCGGCAGGAACTTCTCGCGTCGGTAGCGCCGGACCAGCCAGCCGAAGCACGGGGCCAGGATGATGGTGCCGGCAAGCGTGCCCAGGTACATGCGGGGCAGGTTCTCGACGCCCGCGGCCAGGCCCATCTCTTCGCGCAGCGGGCGCAGCACGTAGTAGGCGCTCAGGAGGAGATAGAACAGGAGCGCCGACTCGAGGGGCGAGCACCGGTTCGCCGGGGCGCAGGTCGAACGTGTGGAAGAGGCGGCGGCGTAGCCGTTCCATGGTACCGATCCGTGCGTTGCGCCGGGGGAGCGTCGGGGCAGCCTAGCAGGGCAGGACGGCCGCGGCCAGTGGCATTCGAGCCGGGCCGGGGCGAATCCACTCCCGGGCGCCGGGGCGTCAGGCCGGTGTCGTGACCGGCTCGGCGGCCTCGAGGCGGCGCGCTGCGCCCTGCAGCGCCGCCAGCAGCGCTTCCTTGCGGATCGGCTTGGGCACATAGTCGTCCATGCCCGCCTCGAGGCAGCGCTCGCGATCGCCCTCGAGCGCGTTGGCCGTCATCGCGATGATGTGCACGCGATCGCCGCCCTCGAGCCGGCGCAGCCGGCGGGTTGCCTCGTAGCCGTCCATGACCGGCATCATGCAGTCCATGAGGATCACGTCGTGGCGATCCCTGCGGAAGGCGGCCAGCGCCTCCTTGCCGTCGCCGGCGCTCGCCGCCGTGCACCCGAGCCGCTGCAGGTGCCCGAGCGCGACCTTGCGGTTGATCAGGTTGTCGTCGACGAGCAGGATCGACAATCCGGCCAGTTCGGCGTCGGCGGCAGTGTTCCCGGCGTCGCGTGCGGCGCGCGCAAGTGGCATCCCCGCGGGATCGAGACGGTCCAGCAACTGGCTGAAGCGTACCGGCAGCGTCAGGCTGTCGGCACCGGTTCCGGGCACCGCTTCCGCTCCCGGCGCGGCACAGGCGAGGACGAGGTGCTCGCTGGTGCGGCCGCCGCCGGCCAGGCGTCGGGCCAGGTCGGGATCGTCGGTGACGTAGACGGCCCGGTCGCCTGCCGCCGCCCCGGCATCGAACGTGGCGGTGGTCGCCACCCGGCACGGGATGCCCAGTGTGCCGAGTCCGCAGGCCAGGGCCTGCGACGAGGCCGGATGCGACAACGCGACCACGGCCGTTGCCCCGTGCCAGGCGGCACGTACCCGCGCCGCCGTCGCCTGGCGGGGAGCTTCCGTAGCGGTGCCGGCGGCGCGCGCCCCGGCGAAAGTGAACCAGAACACGGAGCCGTTGCCGGGCTCGCTGCGCACGCCGATGCATCCGCCCATCATCTCGGCCAGGCGACGCGAGATGGTCAGCCCCAGTCCGGTGCCGCCGTACAGGCGCGTGGTTGAAGTGTCCACCTGGGTGAAGGCCTCGAACAGCGACGTCAGCTTCTCGCGCCGGATCCCGATGCCGGTGTCGGCCACCTCGACGCGGAACATGTCGGACCCGGCTGCAGGATCCGGTTCCAGGGTGATCACGACCTCGCCCTGCGCGGTGAATTTAAGGGCGTTGCCGACCAGGTTGAGCAGCACCTGGCGCAGGCGCGTCGGGTCGCCGCGCAGCAGGCCCGGTACGTTGGGATCGGCCATTGCGGCGATGGCGAGCCCCTTTTCCCGGGCCTTGACCGCCAGTATGTCGAGAACCGAGTCCAGCAGTTCCCGCGGGTCGAAGTCGATCGACTCGAGGGTGAGCCGGCCGGCCTCGATCTTCGAGACATCCAGGATGTCGTTCAGCAGCAGGAGCAGGTTCTCGGCCGAGGTCTGGATCACCTGCGCATACTCGCGCTGCTGCGGCGCCAGCTCCGTCTCGAGCAGCAACGCATTCATGCCGAGCACGCCGTTCATCGGCGTGCGGATTTCGTGGCTCATCGTGGCCAGGAAGGAGCTCTTGGCGGCGCTTGCAGCCTCGGCGGCCAGCGCCATCTCGTTGGCGCGGGCAGCGGCGCGCTCGAGGTCGAGGTTCGCCGCCTCCGCTTCCTCCTTGGCTGCCTGCAGCAGTTCGCGATCACGCGCCCGTTCGGTCACGTCCTGGCAGATGCCCCGGTAGCCGACAGGTGCGTCCCCCGGACCGGGTCCGGGCAGGGCGCGGGCGGTGAGCCGCACGCAGGCGTCCTTGCCGTCGACACGCCGGCACCAGGCTTCGAACTCGAGCACGGCCGTCGGTTCGCACGAAAGACCCTGCAGTGCCGCTTCCCAGCGACCACGGGCATCTGCCGGCAGGAAGCCGGCAAGCGGACGCCCCAGGCAGGCGGCCGGCGCCAGCCCGCTGTAGGGCTCCACGGCGCCGGATATGAAGGTGTAGCGGCCGCGCGGGTCGATCTCCCACAGCCAGTCGCCGGACAGGCGCGCCAGTTGCTCGAACCTTTCCTCGTCCTGCGCCAATCGTCGCCGCGCCCGCTCCTCGCTGGCTTCGATCGTGCGCAGGGAGCGCAACACGCGGTTCGCCACCGCCACGAACAGCGCAGCCAGGGCCAAGGCCGCCAGCCCCATTGTCGCCAGCAGTCGCTGAGAGCGGTCCTCAAGGGCGGCCACGCGTGACAGATGCCGCTGTCCCAGCCCGCGGCGGAGGTCGGCCAACAGGCGCGCGACATCACTTCCGGTGCCCGGGCTTCCTGTGTTCGCGGTGGTCACCGTCGCGGCGGCTCCGGGCTTCACCGGGCAGGCCCTCGCCATTTCCCAGGCGGCATCGGCAGCCGCGAGCTCCCGCTGCAGCGACTCGAGGCCGGCAGCCCGGGCGGGCCCGGCGAGAATCGCCACGAGGGAAGCGGCGCTGGCGGTCAAGTCGCCGCAGTCGTCGGCTGAATGCCGGGATCCGGTTGCGGCGGCCGCCAACGCGTGGGCGCGCCGGGCGTCGAGGTTCGCGGCAAAGGCATCGCAGGCGGCCTGGTCCGAGAGCCATTGCGAGGCCACGTCGAGATGCTCGCGGCCGCGGGCCCGTTCCTGGAGCAGGAGACAGATGCCCAGGATGGAGCCGGCAATGATGCCGGCGCCTGTCAGCAGCCTGACACGGCGTTCGATGGCGGACGGGGGCGAAGACGTCCGGGCCAAGGTCACCTGACCTTGTTGGGGGTTGCGGGGTGCCACGTCGTTCGGAGCAATGCTGATCTCACTGCCGGGATATCGGTCGCCGCAGCCTGCGGTTGAGTCCCGACTGCGGTCGCCGGCCCGGCCGCCGAGGGGGTTGACAGGGCTGGTGATTGCCACTAGAAGTGTCCGGGATGGCTATCGACCGGGCCGACCGGTGACCAAGCCGGCTCGCCGACCCGTCTCCAAGGAGAATCCCGCATGACCCCGGTGCTCAAACGCATCCATCACGTCGAATTTGCCGTCGGCAATGCCAAGCAGGCTGCTTTCTTCTACCGCACGGCGTTCGGTTTCGACCAGATCGCCTACCGCGGCCCGGAGACCGGCTGTCGCGACCGGGCTTCCTATGCCATGCGCCAAGGCGACATCTTCCTGGTCCTGACCACGCCGCTGCGCCACGACGATCCGCTGTCGGTATGGTTGATGATGCACGGCGACGGTGTCTGCGACATCGCCTTCGAGGTCGATGACGCAACCGGGGCGTACGCGCAGTCCGTGGCCGCCGGCGCCGTCTCCCTGCGCGCACCGGCCGTGCAGACGGACGCCGCCGGCAGCGTCACCACCGCGGCGATCCGCACCTACGGCGAGGTTGCGCACACCTTCATCCAGCGCGCTGGTTATCGCGGTTTCCTGCCCGGATTCGAGAAGCGCGAGATCAAGGGCAAGCCCACGGGGCTGACCTGCATCGACCACATCGTCGGCAACGTAGCCGACCGCCAGATGGATCGCTGGGTGGAGTGGTACGACAAGACGCTCGGACTGGGACGCTTCGTGTCCTACGACGACAAGGACATCTCGACCGAGTTCTCGGCCCTGCGCAGCACCGTCGTGGCGTCGCCCGACCGGTCCATCAAGTTCCCGATCAACGAGCCGGCTGACGGCCGCAAGAAGAGCCAGATCCAGGAGTATATCGACGCCAACCTGGCCCCGGGCGTGCAGCACCTGGCGCTCAAGACCGACGATATCCTCGCCTCGATCGCCGCCCTGCGCGCCAACGGGGTCGATTTCCTGCCCGTTCCGTCCGGATACTACGATCGCCTCTGGGACCGCATCGGACCGGTCGCCGAGGATCGCGACCGGATCCGCGACCTGCGCATCCTCGTCGATCGCGACGACACCGGCTACCTGCTGCAGCTGTTCACGCGCCCGCTGCAGGACCGGCCCACGTTCTTCATCGAGATCATCCAGCGCTGCGGCAGCGAAAGCTTCGGCAAGGGCAATTTCAAGGCCCTGTTCGAGACGATCGAGCAGGAACAGGCGCTGCGCGGCAACCTCTAGTCCCGCGGCGGCGGAGGGGCGGGCAGCGGCGCCCGGCCCTCCGGATGCCGGCCGGCCCGGAAGGACCATCCATGCCCATCTACCACAAGCTGGGCCGCCTCCCGGCCAAGCGACACGTGGCATTTCGCCAGGCCGACGGCTCGCTGTACTACGAGCACCTGATGGGGAACCTCGGCTTCACGGGCCTCCAGTCGCTGCTGTACACGCGCCGGCGGCCGACGACCGTCAAGTCGGTGACGCCGGCGTGGACGACGCCCCGGGAAGCCGAGCCCGACAGCAGCCTGCGGATGCGACACCTGCGATCGCATCGCCTGGCCACGCACGGCGGCAGTGCCGTCCGTGATCGCCAGCTGCTCCTGTTCAATGACGACGTGGCGCTTTCGCTCGTACGTCCCACCGGGGCCGACGCCTTCTTCTACCGCAACGCGCGCGCCGACGAGGTGCTCTACATTTCTCGCGGCGGCGGCGTGCTCGAGTCGCAGTTCGGGAACCTGGCCTACCGGGAAGGCGACTACCTGGTGATCCCGCGCGCCATCATCTACCGGCTGGTGCCAGGCGCGGGCGAGCAGATCCATCTGGTCATCGAGAGCCGCGGCCACATCCGGACGCCGCACCGCTACCGCAACGCGCATGGCCAGCTTCTCGAGCACAGCCCGTTTTGCGAACGCGACCTGCGCCTGCCCTCCGAACTGCCGGAACACGACGAGGTCGGAGACTATACGGTCATCACGCGCGTGGGCGAGGCCTGCCATGCCGTGTTGATGGACCACCATCCGCTCGACACGGTCGGCTGGGACGGCTACTACTATCCGTGGGCATTCAGCATCCACGACTTCGAGCCGATCGTCGGCCGGCTGCACCAGCCGCCGCCGGTGCACCAGACGTTCGAGGGCGACGGCTTCGTCATCTGCTCGTTCGTGCCGCGCCTGTACGACTTCCACCCCGAGGCCGTGCCGGCGCCCTACAACCATTCGAACGTGATGACGGACGAGGTGCTGTACTACTGCAACGACGAGTTCATGAGCCGGCGCGGCATCGAGTTCGGCTCCCTGACACTGCATCCCGACGGTCTGCCGCACGGCCCGCAGCCGGGCCGCACGGAGGATTCGATCGGGGTCGAGCGCACCAATGAACTGGCCGTGATGATCGACACCTTCGCCCCGCTGCGGGTCGCGCGGGCCGCCCTGGCCTGCGAGGACGGCGGCTACGGCGACTCGTGGGTGGAGGAAGCATGAACGTGACAGCCGGCGCCCGGGCCTTCCTGGCCGGGCTCATCGACTACGCGGGACTGTTCCCGCCGGCGGCGCTGCCCTGGAGCCCGCGCTTGCCGAGTACGCCCGCCACCGCGAGGGCCCAGACGCCTGGATGCTCGGCCGTTTCATCGTGCCGGCCGCGCGCCTCGAGGCGCTGGCGACCGCACTCGCGGCCGACCCGTTCCTGGCCGGACGCCGCCCGTGGAGCCTCGCGGTGCTGGCCGGCGGCAGTGGCGACCTGGCGGCCGTGATGGCGGTCCTGCCCGCGCAGGCGGATGCGGTGGCAGCCTGCGAGCAGTCGGGCCCGCGCGGACTGTCGGTCGACGGGCTCGAAGCGCCGCTGCCGGCGGGTGCCGCCGCCGCCACGGCGCTGGCCGGGGCCATGGCCGACGAGGGGCTCGGCGGACGCGACCTCTACCTGGAACCCGGGCCGGGCGCGGCCATCGAGGCCGCGCTCGACGACATCGCCGCCGCCGCCGCGGAGTGGGCGGGCAAGGGTGGCGCCTTCCCGGCGCTGGGCGTGAAGCTGCGCTGCGGGGGCCTGGCTCCCGAGGCATTCCCGACGCCGGAGCGGGTGGCCGCGGTGCTCGCCGGCTGCGCGCAGAGGGGACTGCCGCTCAAGTTCACGGCCGGCCTGCACCACCCGGTGCGCCACCGCTCCGAGTCGCCGCCGGTGATGATGCACGGTTTCCTCAACGTCGTTGGTGCCGCCCTGCTGGCGAATGCCGGCGATGTCGATGCCGGGGTGCTCGCGGCTTGCCTGTCGGAGACCGACGTGGCAGCTTTCCGCCTCGACGGGGACGGCTTCGCGTGGGGCGGCCATCGCCTCGACGACGCCGCGGTGGCGAAGGCGCGCAGTTCGCGCGTCTCCGGCTTCGGCAGCTGTTCCTTCGAGGAACCGCGACAGGACCTGATCTCACTCGGCATGCTGCCACAGAACTCTTGAAAGGACCCCGCGCCATGGACCCGACTGTCGACCCGCGCGCGAAGTCGTTCGTGCCGGTCGCCGCCGACTCGCACTTCCCCCTGCAGAACCTGCCCTACGGGGTCTTCAGTCCGCGCGGCCACGATACGCCGCGCATCGGCGTACGTATCGGCGACATGGTGCTCGACCTGGCCGTCATCCAGGATGACGGCCTGCTTGACGAGGCGGAGCTTCCGGACGGGGTGTTCGCCTGCCCCTGGCTCAACCCGTTCATGGGGCTGCCCGTACCGCAACGGCGGCTGGTGCGCGACCGGTTGCACCGGCTGCTGAACGCCGACGAGCCGACGCTGCGCGATGACCGCGATCTCCGGGCCCGCGCCCTGCGGCCGATGCAGGCCTGCGAACTGCACATGCCGGTCGGTGTGCCCGACTACACCGATTTCTATTCGTCGCGCGAGCACGCCACGAACGTCGGCATCATGTTCCGCGGCGCCGAGAACGCGCTGATGCCGAACTGGCTGCACCTGCCGGTGGGTTACCACGGGCGGGCGAGCTCGCTTGTCGTTTCCGGTCAGCCTGTCGTGCGCCCGCAGGGCCAGACCCAGCCCGCCGAGGGGGCGCCGCCGATCTTCGGTCCCTCGCGCCTGCTCGATTTCGAGCTGGAGATGGGCTTCTTCATCGGTGCCGGCAACACGCTCGGCGAGCCGGTGCCCATCGACCGCGCCGACGAGCACATCTTCGGCCTGGTGCTCGTCAACGACTGGTCGGCGCGCGACATCCAGAAGTGGGAATACCAGCCGCTCGGCCCGTTCAACGCCAAGAACTTCGCGACCAGCGTCTCGCCCTGGGTGGTGACGCTGGAGGCGCTGGCGCCTTTCCGCTGCGGCGCCCCGGCGCAGGACCCGGCCCCGCTGCCGTACCTGACGGAGGGCGACCGGCACACCTACGACATCAACCTCGAGGTGCGCCTGCACGCGGCCGGCGAACTGCAGTCCAGCCGCATCTGCGAGAGCAATTTCCGGCACCTGTACTGGACGATGGCCCAGCAGCTGGCCCACCATACGATCACCGGCTGCAACCTCAACACCGGCGACCTGCTGGCTTCCGGCACCATCAGCGGGCCGGACCCGGGCAGTTACGGCTCGCTGCTGGAACTGACCAGGCGCGGCACGAAGCCGTTGACGACCAGCGAAGGCGCCGAGCGGCGCTTCCTGGCCGACGGCGACACGGTGACGATGTCCGCCTGGTGCCAGGGCGACGGCTTCCGCGTCGGATTCGGCGAAGTCTCGGGCACCGTGCTGCCGGCCCGGCCCTTCGTCGCGGCCCGGTGATGGGCGGGCCGGTCGGCGACATCCTCTGGTGTCCGTCACCGGCGCGCGTGGCTGCCGCGCGCGTCACGGCTTTCGCCGCGGCGGCCGGGCGGCTCGGCTACGCGGGCGGCGACCAGGCGGACCTGTGGCGCTGGTCGGTGGAGCAACCGGCGGACTTCTGGCGCCTGGTCTGGAACGAGTGCGGTGTCATCGGTGACGGCCCGGGCGAGGTCGTGCTGCAGGACGCGCACCTCATGCCCGGTGCACGCTGGTTTCCCGCGGCACGACTCAACTACGCCGAGAATCTCCTGCAAGGTGCCGACGATGACGAGGCGATCGTCTTCCGCGAGGAAGGCGGTCGCAGCGCGCGCCTGACGCGCGGTGAACTGCGCGCGCTGGTGGCCGCAGCAGCCGCGGCACTGGCCGCCGACGGCGTCGGGCCCGGCGACCGCGTCGCCGGTTTCCTGCCCAACGTCCCCGAGACCGTCGTCGCCATGCTGGCGGCCGCGAGCCTGGGCGCGGTCTGGACCAGTTGCTCGCCCGACTTCGGCCTGGCCGGAGTGCTGGACCGTTTCGGGCAGGTGGAGCCCACCGTGCTCGTGGCCGGCGACGGCTACCGCTACGGAGGCAAGGGGCACGATCGCCTGGATGCGGCCGCCGGTCTTCGCGCGGCATTGCCTTCGGTGCGCCGCCTTGTGGTTGTCCCGGTGCTGTCGTCGCGAGCGCAGCTGCCGCCGGGCGCCGTCGCCTGGGACGACTGGCTGCGACCGCACCTCGGGTCGGTGCCCGACTACGTGAGGCTGCCGTTCGACCACCCGCTGTTCATCATGTATTCCTCCGGCACCACGGGACTGCCCAAGTGCATGGTCCATTCGGCCGGAGGCACGCTGCTGCAGCACCTTAAGGAACACCGGCTGCACTGCGATATCGGCGCCGGCGACCGCCTCTTCTACTTCACGACCTGCGGCTGGATGATGTGGAACTGGCTGGCCTCGGGCCTGGCCTCGGGCGCGGCGCTCATGCTTTACGATGGTCACCCGTTGCAGCCCGCCACCACGCTGTGGGACTTCGCCGAAGCGGAGCGCTTCACCGTGCTGGGCACCAGCGCGCGCTGGCTGGGCGCCTGCGCCAAGCTGGGCCTGCGCCCGCGCGACACACATCGCCTGGCCCACCTGCGTGCGGTGCTGTCGACAGGATCGCCGCTGTTGCCGGAGACCTTCGACTGGGTCTACGAGGCCGTGGGCGACGACCTGCAGCTCAGCTCCATCTCCGGCGGCACGGACATCATCTCCTGTTTCGCCCTGGGCAGCCCGGTGCTGCCCGTCCGGCGCGGCGAACTGCAGTGCCGCGGCCTCGGCATGGCCGTGGATGTCCACGGTGATGACGGTCGCCCCGTTCGCGGCGGCAAGGGTGAACTCGTCTGCACGGCGCCGTTCCCGTCGATGCCCACGGGCTTCTGGGCCGACCCCGGCGGTGAACGCTACCATCGCGCCTATTTCGCGAGGTTTCCCGGCACCTGGTGCCACGGCGACTACGCGGAGATCACGCCGTCCGATGGCCTGGTGATCCATGGCCGCTCCGATACGGTCCTCAACCCCGGCGGCGTGCGCATCGGCACGGCCGAGATCTATCGCATCGTCGAGCGGGTAGCGGGGGTCGCCGAGTGCGTGGCGGTGGGTGTCGATCGTGACGGCGAGCAGAAGATCGCGCTCTTCGTCGTCCTGGGCGCGGGCGAGACGCTGACCGCCGAGCTCGCCGCGCGCATCAGGGCCGACCTGCGCCGCGAGGAATCCCCGCGTCACGTGCCGGCGTGGATCATGCAGGCACCCGCCATCCCGCGCACCATCAGCGGCAAGATCGTCGAAAAGGCGGTGGCGCAGGTCCTGGCGGGGCAGGAGGTCGAGAACCTCGACGCCCTCGCCGATCCCGCGGCCCTCGACTGGTTTCGCCGCCCGGGGCTGCTCGACGGGTGACCGAACCGTCACTCAGCCGAGCAGGTCCCTCACCGCGGACAGGATGGCCTCGTTCGTGAAGGGCTTGCGCAGCGTCCGGCTTGCGCCAAGCAGTTGGGCGGAATGCAGGTAGTTTTCCGGTTCGGCCCGCCCGCCTCCCGAAATGGCGATGAGCTTCAGGTCGGGACGGCCACGACGAAGGTCCATGATCGCTTCGATGCCGTCCTTCTCGGGCATGATGATGTCGGTGATCACGAGGTCGAACGGGGCGGCCAGGAACGCCGCCACTCCCTGCTTGCCATTGGCGGCCGTGGCCACGTCATGACCGTCGCGCGAGAGCAGGCTGTCGAGAAGATCGCGGATCTCCTCGTCGTCTTCGATGATCAGGATCCGGGCCATCGTTCCCACCTCCTGCGCCATTCTTGGCTCAACGACCCCGCATGTCAAGGGGAGGGGAGGACGGGGGCCGCTCCGAGGCGCTCTCGAGGGCGCGGCGCACGGCGAGGCACAACGATTGGCCGAAGAACGGCTTGGTGACCACCTCACGGACGACCAGGCCGCCCGCCACCGACGGACCGGCGGGCTCATCGAGCCCCGAGACCAGGATCACCGGCAGGTCCGGGCGCAGCGCAGCGACGCGCTGCGCCAGTTCACGCCCCGTCAGTCCCGGCATGTACTGGTCGGTCACCACCACGTCGAAGCCGCCGGGATCGCCGGCAAGGCGCTCGGCTGCACACAGGCCGTCGGCCTCGGTCTCCACTTCATACCCGGCGCGTCCGAGCAGGGCCACCGCCAGGTCGCGGATTTCGGGGTCATCGTCCACGAACAGGACCCGACCGCGGCGTCCGCCGGCGGAGGTGGCGGCTGCCGTGGGGCGGTCGGCGCCGGTCGCCGGGCCATGCGCGTCCATGCGGGGCAGGTAGACGGCGGCAATCGTGCCGCCACTGGCAGGGCAGTCGATCACCACGCGTCCGCCGAGCCCGGTCACGAGTCCGTGCACCACCGACAGGCCCAGCCCGGACCCCTGGCCCACTTCGCGCGTGGTGAAAAACGGGTCGAAAAGCCGTGCGCGATGGTCTTCGGGAATGCCGGGTCCGGTGTCGGCCACCGCGATCTCCACGACCTCGCGGCCGTTCCAGTCGGGAGGCAGGCGACGATCGTCGGCGGCTACCGTCCACGACCGGGCCGAGACGCGGATAGTGCCGCCCGACGCAGCCATCGCCTGCCCGGCATTGGCGGCCAGGTTCATCAGGGCCTGCCGCAGTTGGGTCGCCGCTGCACGGACGAGGCCACAATCGGCGGCAAGGACCGGTTCAACGGTGATGTGGCCCGGCAGCGTCGTCCGCAGCTCGATCACGATCTCCTCCAGCAGCGGCACAGGGTCGAGCGCGGGAGCCTCGGGATCGCCCGGCCGCGAGAACTGGAGGATGCGCTGGACCAGGTCGCGTCCGCGCACGGTCGCCCGTTGAACGCGATCGAGGTCGGCCGCCAGCCGTCCGGGATCGTTAGCGTCCTGGCGGGCAAGTGACGAAAACCCGAGGATGGCCTGGAGGATGTTGTTGAAGTCGTGGGCAATGCCGCCGGCCAGCACGCCCAGGGCTTCCATCTTCTGGGCCTGCGCCAACTGGGCATCCTTGGCTTCGGCTTCGAGATGGGCCAGGACCAGCGGCGCCAGGTCGGCGGCGATGCCGGCCAGGTTTTCCTCATCGTCGCGCCGGTATCCGCTTTCGCGCCCGGCCACCGCAACGAGCCCCAGCACGCGGTCGCCGCTGACCAGGCGCACTCCGAGCAGCGGCGAGCACGGCTCGTTCTGCCCGGTTCCGGCGTCGCCGATGATCACGGGCCCGGTGGCTTCCAGGACGCGGCGCCATGCCCCAGGCACGGCATCCGGTGCCAGTTGCAGGTTGGTCGCCGGTGCGGAGGCATCCCGGCAGTTGCAGGCCATGCGCAGGCGACCGCCTGTGTCGTACATGCCGACACAGGAACCGGGGGCCTCGACGAATTCCTGGAGCAGGGTGCCCAGGTTCGCGCGCAGGAAGTCGCCCCGCGCCGCCAGGAATGCCGCTGCCAGGCGCCCGCGCAGGGCCAGTCGCCGTTCAGCGCGCTTGCGTGCAGTGATGTCGCGCACGGTTCCGGCCAGGCGCAATGAACCGTCGGTGCCGACTCGCGTGACGGCCCGGCCCCGTTCGAGGACCCAGGCCACGCCGCCGTCCGGTCGCAGCAGGCGTACCTCGCATTCGTAGCCCGTGCCGGCCGTCGCCGCACCGGCGCGCGCCCGCTCAAGGTCCTCGCGGTCGCCCGGATGCACCAGTGCGAGCCATGCGTCCGCCGAACGGATCGTCGGCCCGCCGGGATGGAGCACATCCGTGAACGCCGTGCTGCCGTCGACGGCGCCGCTGAGGGGATCCAGGTCCCAGACGCCGTCCCGGGCCGCTTCGAGCGCCAGTGACAGGCGTTCGCGGCTCTCCGCCAGTTCGCGGCGGGCGTCCAACTCGGCGGTGACGTCACGAAAGAAAGTGAGCCGGGCGGGGCGGCGATCGAATTCGCTGTCGATGGAGACAACCTGCAGTTCGAGGGTTCTCCCGTCGACGGTCCGAATCCTGGTATTCACCGAGGTGTCTTTGCTGCCGGAGGCTGCGCCGCCGGTCGCGGGCACCGTAAGCAGGTCGCCGCAGGCTTCGCGGCCGGGCGACCCGTCCGCGGCCAGGCCCAACACTTGGCGGCCGCAACCGTTCAGGTAGCGCACCTTCTCCGGGTCGTGGACGACGATACCGAACGGCGCCGCCTCGACCAGGCCGCGGAACTGCCGCTCGCCGTCGGCGCGCGCGCGACGCAGGGCACTGCGGTAGCGCACCAGAGCCGCAACGACCCCGACCAGGCCGGCGGCTAGCACGATCTCGCCGATATCGAGCCAGGCGGGCACGACGGCAGGGAACAGGGACCCGGGCAGGGACGGCATCGGCACTCCTTCGGCCGGCAGCTTAGCGGGCCATGGCGCGCCGGGTCAATGGCGGCGATCCCCGCGACCCGGCCGCTCAGACCAGCGCCAGCGCCTGCCTCAGGTCGGCGATGATGTCCTCGACGTTTTCCAGACCCACCGAAAGCCGCACCATCGCCGGGTGGATGCCGACCTTGAGCAGTTCGGCCTCCGAATAGGTCGAATGGGTCATGGTGGCCGGGTGCTCGATCAACGTGTCGACATCGCCGAGGCTCACGGCCAGCGTGCACAGCTTCACGTTGTCCATGACGATGCGCCCGGCCTCGCGGCCCCCCTTGACCATGAAGCTGATCATGCCGCCCGGTCCGCGCTGCTGCCGGCGCGCGAGTTCGTATTGCGGATGCGTCTTCAGGCCCGGGAAGATCACGCTGTCAACCTTGGGGTGGAAGCTGAGGAACTGGGCCACCTCCATGGCATTGGCCATATGGCGGTCCATCCGCACCGGCAGCGTCTTCAGCCCCCGCAGCAGCAGCCAGGCATTGAACGGCGAGATGCAGCCGCCCACGTCACGCAGGATCTCCATACGTGCGCGCAGGATCCAGTCGGCCTTGCCGACGAGGATGCCGGCCACCGTGTCGCCGTGTCCGCCGATGTACTTGGTCGCCGAATGCAGCACGATGTCCGCTCCGAGCAGGAGCGGGTTCTGCAGGTATGGCGTGCAGAACGTGTTGTCCACCAGCACCGGCACCCCGCGCGCATGGGCGATCGCGGCCACCGCCGCGATGTCCGTGAGCACCAGCGTCGGATTGGCCGGCGTCTCCAGGTAGACGAGCTTCGTCTTCTTCGTGATGGCCCTGGCGAAGTTGGCCGGGTCGGTGGCCGGCACCTCGGTCACGTCGATGCCCATGCGCGGCAAGGTCTGCGTGAACAGCTGGTGCGTGCCGCCGTAGAGCGTGTCGCCGGCCACGATGTGGTCGCCGCACCGGCAGCAGTTGAGCACGGCCGTAGTGGCCGCGGCCATACCGCTGGCCAGGGCCAGCGCCGCCTCGCCCTGCTCCAGGTAGGCCACCTCGGTCTCGAGCGCCGTCTGCGTCGGGTTGCCCAGCCGCGTGTAGACGTAGCTGGCATCCTCGCCGCGGAAGATGGCCGCGCCGTGCTCGGCATTCTCGAACGCGAATGTCGAACTCTGGAAGATGGGGGTGCTCACGGCGCGGATCGGCCGGCCGACCTCGTGCTTGTCGAGGTGCTTCTTGCCGTGGATGCACAATGTGGCGAAGCCCGGGGTCTCGGGCTGCTTGTCGTCGGCCATCACGCCCCTCCCTTGGCACTGCGGACGCGCGTCTTCGTACCCGCGCCCTTGCTTGCCGTACCTTTGCGGGCCGCGCCGGGCAGCAGCCTGCGCAGCGATTCCACCCGGTCGAGGCGTTCCCAGGTGAAACCGGCCTCGTCACGCCCGAAGTGCCCGTACACCGCGGTCGCTCCGTACACCGGGCGCCGCAGGTCCAGGCTCTCGATGATGCCGGCGGGGGACAGGTCGAACTCCCGCTTGACCGCGGCGGTCAGCGCGGCGTCGGTCAGCACGCCGGTGCCGTCCGTGTGGACCGTCACCGACAGGGGCTCCGGCATGCCGATCACATAGGCGATCTCGACCGTGCACCGGCGCGCCAGGCCCGCGGCGACCACGTTCTTGGCAACCCAGCGCGCGGCATAGGTGCCGCTGCGGTCGGGCTTGGTGGGGTCCTTGCCGCTCAGCGCGCTGCCCCCGTGCGGGCACGAGGGCCCGAAGCAGTCGACGGTGATCTTGCGCCCCGTCAGGCCGGAGTCGGCGCGCGGGCCGCCTTCACGGAAGGCGCCCACGGGGTTGATGAAGACCTGCGTCGCGGGCTCGAGCAGCCCGGTCGGCTCCAGGACCGGCTTGATCACGTGCTTCCTGACGTCGCGCCGCAGGGCCGTGAGGTCGGCATCGGCGTGGTGGTGGGCCGAGACGACGACGGCGCTGATCGCCGCGGGCGTCCAGCCGCGGTACTGCACCGAGACCTGGACCTTGCCGTCGGGATACAGCCCGGGAACCTTTCCCGACTCCCGCACGTCCTGCAGTCGGCGGGCCAGCCGGTTGGCCAGCAGCGTGGGCACGGGCATATAGTGGGTGTCGACGGGCAGCGACCGGCCCTCGTCGGTGGCGTAGCCCACGCAGACGCCCTGGTCGCCGGCGCCCTTGCGGTCGACGCCCAGCGACACGTCGCCGGATTGCTCCTCGAGCATCACGAGCACGGAGCAGCTGCGGTGGTCGAACCCGGTGGCGGGGTCGTCGTAGCCGACGCGGCGGATGGTCGCCCGCACCAGGCCGGTGATGTCCAGGTAGCACTTGGTCGTGATCTGCCCGGTGACGATGACCATGCCGGTCGTGGCCATGACTTCGCACGAGACGCGGGCGTAGCGGTCCTCGCGGAGGATGGCGTCGAGGATGTCGTCGGCGATCTGGTCGCAGATCTTGTCGGCGTGGCCGGCAGTGACCGACTCGGCGGTGCGGATCCACATTTCGGACATGCGCGGCTCCCTGCTGACGGCAAGGTGCGGACCCGCCGTCGGAAAAACGGTTCCCAAGCGCCCGGCGACCTGAAACAATGTGCGGGGGAATCCGTTCAAGACGATCCCCGGACCTAAACTGGAGGCTCCTGCCATTAAAGTCAATCGCAGCCGCGATGCGCAGCAGTTCGGCATCAAGGTGTCGGACCTGACGTTCGCCTACCTCGCCGAGCCCGTGCTCAAGGGGGTCGATTTCAGCCTCGAGAAGGGGGCCATCGGCCTGCTGGGTCCCAACGGTTCGGGAAAGACGACCCTCCTTCGCTGCCTGCTGGGGCAGGTGCCCCTGAGCCGCGGCAGGGTGACGGTGCTTGGCTGGGACATGGCCTCGCAGGCCCGCGCTGCGCGTGCGGGACTGGGCTGGATGCCGGAGCGCGGGGGCGTGATCCCGGGCATGAGCGGCGTCGGCCTGGTTGCCTACATGGGCGAGCTCTCGGGCCTGCCGGCCCGCGACGCCATGCAGCGCGCGCACGAGGTGCTGCACTATGTCGGCCTGGCTGACGAGCGCTACCGTTCCTGCCAGGACTACAGCCAGGGCATGAAGCAGCGCCTGAAGCTGGCGCAGGCCCTTGTCCACGACCCGGACTGGCTGTTCCTCGACGAACCCACCAGCGGACTGGATCCGCGCGGGCGCGTCTCGATCCTCGAATTGATCCGCGACCTGGCCTGGAACAAGGGGCTGGGCGTCATCCTCTCGACGCACCTTCTGGCCGACGTCGAGGCGGTCTGCCACGAGATCCTGGTGCTGCGCGGCGGCGAACTGCTGGCGCGACAGGCCGTCGATTCGCATACACGCCAGGCGAAGCAGGTCTTCGAGGTGGAGGGTTTCGGCAACGAGGAGGCCTTCATCGCCGGCCTGCGCGACCTGGGCGCGGAGTTCGAGCCCGACGGCCGCCTGCTCCTGGTGACCCTGGACCTTTCGCGACTGCCGGATGCCCGGTTGGAGGGCGGCTACGACGCCACTGTCGGCATCAATGCCGTCCTGAAGGTCGCGGCCGCGAGCGAGTACGCGCTGCGGCGCCTGCGCCGGCGTCCGGTGACGCTGGCCGAGGAATTCTATCGCATGGTGGAGGCCTGACCGATGCCCGTCTACGAACGCGGATATACCCACTGGCAGCCGTCCGGCCGTCGAGCGAACCCGGCGTGGTTCGTGATCGCCCGGCGCGGCGTGCTGGAGCCCCTCAAGCGGCGCTGGCTGTTGCTGCTCGTGCTGCTGGCCTGGGTGCCGGCCATCGTCAAGGGCGGCATCATCTACTTCAAGCTGAAGGCCGGGAACCTGATGGACCTGGTCGGCGGCAGCTGGACCAGCATCGAACCCGAGGGGTTCCTGCGCTTCATGGAGGGCCAACGGTTCTTCGTGTTCGTGCTCCTGGCCATCACCGGGGCCGGTCTCATCGCCTCGGATCGTCGCGAGAACGGCATGTCGCTGTACTTCTCGCGCCCGCTGGGGCTGCTCGACTACATCGGCGGCAAGGCCCTGACCATCGTCACGTTCTACTGCCTGGTCACGCTGGCGCCCGTCTGCGTGCTCTGCCTGTTCTCGTACCTGGTGGCGCCGGGCGCCACCGGCGCCGACCTGCTGTTCATGACGCCGCTGCGCTCACTCGTCTACTGCCTGCTGGCCGGCGGCAGCATCAGCCTGGTGCTCCTCGCCTTCTCTTCACTGGGTACGCGCAGCATCTTCGTGATGGTATGGTGGACGATCCTCGTCTCGGGCACGGAGACCATCGGCGCCATCGCCGAGGGGCTCGGCCGCGACGGCCTGCAGGCGGTCAATTTCCTGGGCCAGTACCACAACGCGGGCTCGCTCCTGTTCGGCGCCGAGCCGCGGCTCGGGATCTCGCCCTGGGTGAGCCTCGGCATCGTCATGGCGTGGACGGGGCTCGCTCTCTGGGTCCTGAAGCGCCAGATCCGGCCGGTGGAGGTGGTGTCGTGAAGGGCGCGGGCATCGACAGCAGCCAGGCCCGGATCAGCGCCGACCGCGTCGGCAAGTGGTTCGGCGAGGTCATCGCGGTCAACAACTGCACGCTCAACGTGGGCACCGGCGTCGTGGGCCTTCTTGGCGCCAACGGCGCCGGCAAGAGCACCCTGTTCAAGATGCTGGCCGGGCTGATCGAGCCGAGCCACGGCACCGTGCGCGTGTTCGGCCGCCGCCTGCGCCAGGACGTCGGCTGGTATCGTCGCGTGGGCTTCTGCCCCGAGAGCGATGCGCTGCCCGACTGGATGACGGGACGCGAGTTCCTGACGCTGATGCTGCGCCTGATGGGCTTCGACAAGGCAGAGACCAACCGGCGCGTCGACTACTGGCTCGAGCGCTTCGAACTGACCGACGCCGCCTGGCGGCGGCTGCGCGGCTACTCGAAGGGCATGCGCCAGAAGATCAAGCTGGCCCAGGCCATGGCCCACGACCCGGACGTGATCTTCCTGGACGAGCCGCTCAACGGCATGGACCCGGTCTCGCGCAAGCAGTCGATCGACCTCGTGCGCGAACTGGGGCAGCAGGGCCGCACGGTGCTGGTCTCCAGCCACATCCTGCCCGAGGTCGAGTCGATGACCAGCGAGATCATCCTCATCGACCGCGGCCGCGTGCTGGCCGAGGGCGCCGTGGCCGAGATCCGCGACAAGATCCCCGAGCATCCCACCACGGTGGCCCTGGTCTCGTCGGCGCCGCGCGCGCTGGCCGGGTTCCTCATCGGGCGCGACCACGTGGTCGGGGTGCAGGTCGACCAGGAGAACCGCGTCGTCGTCAGCACCGACCACGCCGTGGCGTTCTACCGCGCGCTGCCCGGCTGGCTGCTGGGCAACGGACTGGTCGTCGACGAGATCGTGACCCTGGACGACAGCCTCGAAGCCGTCTTCCAGTACCTGACGGAAAGGTGAGGGCGATGATGGCAGCGGAGAACACCGTTGCGCCTGCCGGGAACGATGTCCGCCCCATGGGCAGTCTCGCGGCGGCCGGCTGGCTGGCCTGGTTCTCGGTGCGCGAGATGGCGCGCCGGCGACGCCTCGTGTCGCTGGTGGCCATCAACCTGTTGCCGGTGCTGGTCGTGGCGGCCATCCGCATCTGGTTCCCGCAGGCCGGCGTCACGGCTCAGATGCTTCTGGCATCCCTGTCGCACGACGTTTTCATGCCCTTCCTGATCCCCGTCGTGGCACTGGCCGTCGGCGTGCCGGCGATCGGCGAACAGGTCGATGACGGCACCATCGTCTTCACCTGGACGCGGCCGATCCACCGCCGCGCCATCTACCTCGGCCGCCTGCTCGCCGCCCAGGTCGTGTCGACGCTCGTGCTCTGTCTCTCGCTCGTGCTCTGCTTCGTGGTCATGGTGACCGAAGGCCCGCAGGTCCTCACCTGGGACTTCCTGCGGCTGTACCTGCAGACGTTCGTGATCATCGGCCTGGGCGCCTTCACCTATGCCGCGCTGTTCGCGACGATGGGCACGTTCTTCCGCAAACCCGTCCTGCCGGCGATCCTCTTCGCTTTCGGCTGGGAGAACCTCGTCAGCAGCATCCCGGCGCGTGTGCAGGAGCTCAGCCTGCGCTTCCACCTGCAGAACCTGGTGACGCGGCCCGAGTCCGCGCCGCAGGACCTGCCCGGTCTTCTCGGCGCCCTCCTGTCGACGGCGTTCGAGCGCGAGCCTGTGCCGAAGCTGCAGTCGATCGGCGTGCTGGTGGCCGTCATGCTACTGTCGACCGTGCTCGGCATCTGGCTGCTGCGCCAGAAGGAGATCGCGAAGTAGTGCGTTGACGTCGGCGCCGCCGCACCCTTCGCGACGGGGGCTTCCCTTGTACCTTGGCCGGGACTTTTTCGCAGCCGATCCTGTCACGGTCGCGCGCGCCCTGGTCGGCGCCGTGCTCGAGGTCACCGCGCCGGGAATGCGCCGCGCCTCCGGTCGCATTGTCGAAGTCGAGGCCTACGGTGGTCCCGACGATCCCGCTTCCCACGCCGCCGGCGGCCCGACGCCGCGCAGCGCCATCATGTTCGGCCCGCCGGGACTGGCCTATGTCTATTTCATCTACGGCATGCATCACTGCCTGAACTTGGTGACCGGTCCGGCGGGCACTGCCGGCGCGGTGCTCATCCGCGCCCTTGAACCCCTGGAAGCCCGTGACGGGATGGCGGTGCGCCGCGGGCTGGATCCGCTGCGCTGCCGCGATCGCGACCTCGTCGGCGGGCCGGGGCGCGTGTGCCAGGCTCTCGGCATCGACCTCGCCTGGAACGGCCTGCCGGTCACGGCGGGGGCCCGGTCGGTGCCAGGTGCGGCGGGTCGGCTGCGAATGAGGTGCGGTGGCGAGCCGCGGTCGTGCGTGGCCGCTTCCCGCAGGATCGGCGTGCGTCGTGCCGCCGAGGTACCGTGGCGCTTCTGCGATCCCCACAGTGCGTGCCTCTCCCGCCCGCCGGGCTGATCGGACGTTCCCCCCGGCCGGCTCGTCGCCACCGTTTCGCGACGATTAGGCAGCCATCCGGTGCGATCTCTTGATGCGCCGGCCGCCGTGTCCTGCGCCGGTAGCGCATGCGCCGCAATCGACTGGCGGGATGCAACATTCACCGGCGTTGCGCGTAGGGCGGTCGGTTTGACACGGTCGGGGCCCGATGGTACGTTGCGCTCCGGGGCCACATTCCGGCCGTTCCCATGATTGCGGGATTGTCTGCCGACTCGGATTCCCGGTCGGGCCGTGCTGCCCGACCTGTCATGTGTTGCCCGACCTGTCCCGTGTTGCTCGACCCGTTTCTTGCCGTCCGCCGATCCGGGCCCGTTCCCGTGCGCGGACCAACCTCCGGAGGCTTCCATGCCCGACCGTTTTCGCCGAATCGGCCTGCTCGGCGCCGGCCTGCTGCTGCTGGCCGCCGCCACCGCGGGCGCCCAGACCTACCTCGACCTCGAGGGCAAGGTCCAGGAGTTCACGCTGGACAACGGCGTGAAGTTCCTCGTGCTCGAGGACCACGACGTGCCCGTCTTCTCGTTCCGTACCTTCGTCAATGTCGGCAGCGCCAACGAGACGCGCGGCATCACCGGACTGTCGCACATCCTTGAGCACATGGCCTTCAAGGGCACGCCCGAGATCGGCACGAACAACTACAAGGCGGAGCTCAAGGCCATGGCGGCCGAGGATGCAGCCTTCAACGCGCTCAAGGTCGAGCGTCTCAAGGGCGGAGCAGCCGATCCGGCGAAGCTGGCGGAACTCGAGGCGGCCTTCACCGCCGCCAAGGACGCGGCTCGCGCCTTCGTCGTGACCAACGAGTTCGGGCAGATCGTGGAGAACAACGGCGGGCAGGGCCTGAACGCGTCGACGAGCAGCGACGTCACGATGTATCTCTACAATTTCCCGAGCAACCGGCTGGAATTGTGGGCCTACCTCGAGGGCGCCCGCATGACCAACCCCGTCTTCCGCGAGTTCTACACCGAGAAGGACGGCCCGGTCACCGAAGAGCGCCGCATGCGCACCGACAACAATCCCATCGGTCGCCTGATCGAGCAGTTCCAGAACCTGATGTTCATGGCCAACGGCTACCACCACTCGACCATCGGCTACATGTCCGACATCGAGAACGTCAGCCGCGCCGACTGCGAAGCCTACTTCCGGACCAATTACGTCGGCTCGAACCTCGTCGTGGCGATCGTGGGCGACGTCAGGTTCGCCGACGTGAAGAAGTATGCGCAGAAGTACTTTTCCGGCATCCCGGCCGGCAGTCCGGAGCCGGTCGAGACCCTCGAGCCCGAGCAGCTGGGCGAGAAGCGCTTCGTGATGCAGGATCCGTCGCAGCCCATCTTCGCGGCGGGCTACCAGATCCAGAATATCCGTCACGCCGACTGGCCGGTCTACGAGGTCATCGCCGGCGTGCTCGGCCAGGGCCGCACCAGCCGCCTCTACGAGAAGCTGGTCAAGCAGGACAACCTGGCCGTCCAGACCATGGCCTTCCCCGGGTTCCCCGGCGAGAAGTACCAGACGGGCATGCTCCTGATCGGCATCCCGACCAAGGACAAGACCGGCGCCGATGTCGAGAAGGCGATCTACGCCGAGATCGACCGCCTGGTCGCCGATGGCATCACCGAAGAGGAACTGGCGGCGGTCAAGCAGCGCGCGCGCGCCGGGTTCATCCGCGAACTGCGCGGCAACGGCGGCATGGCCGAGCAGCTGGCCTACTACCAGACCTACATGGGCGACTGGCGCAAGCTGTTCGACGAGGTCGAGCGCATCGAGGCTGTCACTCTCGACGACGTCAAGCGCGTGGCGGCCGAGATCTTCGCGCCGACCAGGCGCACCGTCGCCATCATCGAGACCCAGAAGGATTCCTAGGGTGGAACCACGCCTCCCGCCCCGGTGGCGGGAGCCGGAAAGGACTTGAGGACATGAAGCGACCCAACAGCGCGCGGCCGGCCCGTCAGGTGGCTGCGCTTACCGCCCTCCTGCTGGTGCTGACGGTGGTACCGTCGGCGCAGGCGGCGGCCAAGAAGCCCTGGGAGAAGATTGCCGTTCCCGAACTGAACTCGTTTGCGATGCCGGCCTACGAGCGCGTCGAACTGCCGAGCGGCATGGTGGTGTACCTGGCCGAGGACCACGAATTCCCGCTCGTGGAGCTGAGCGCGACCATCGATGCCGGCTCGATCTACGAAGCGGCCGACCTGCTCGGCCTGGCCGAGATGACCGGTTCGGTGATGCGCACGGGCGGCACCGCCACGAACAGCGGCGACAAGATCGACCAGCTGGTCGAGGCCCGCGGCATGGCCGTGGAGACCGCGATCGGCCAGACCGAGGGCACGGCCTACCTGTCGGCGCTGAAGGAAGACACGGACCTGGGCCTCGAGCTCCTGGCTGACATCCTGCGGAACCCCGTGTTCCCCGAGGACAAGATCAAGCTGGCGCGCGAGGAACAGAAGGCCGAGATCAGCCGTCGCAATGACGACCCGATGACGATCGCGCGCCGCGAGTCGTCCAAGGTCGTGTTCGGCGCCGACCACCCGCTGGCGCGTTCGACCGAGTACGCCACCGTCGCGAAGATCACGCGGCAGGACATGCTCGACTTCCATGCCACCTATTTCCACCCGGATCGCATGTACCTGGTGGTCGTGGGCGACTTCAACAGCGGCGAGATGGTCAAGAAGATCGAGGCGGCGTTCGCCGGCTGGGCCAAGGCCGACAAGCCGCTGCCGGCCGATCCGGAGATTCCCGATTTCCCGCGGACGGTCAATGTCGTCGACAAGGACGACCTCACGCAGACGACCGTCTTCATGGGCGCGCGCGGCATCCGCGCCGATGATCCGCACTACGCCGGCGTGCAGGTGGCCAACAAGATCCTGGGCGGCGGTTTCGCCACGCGGCTGTTCAACGAGGTTCGCAGCCGGCAGGGCCTGGCCTACTCGGTGGGCAGCATGCCCGGCACCGGCTGGCGCTATCCCGGCATGTTCGCCGCGTTCACGATGACCAAGTCGGAGTCCAGCCAGAAGGCCACTGCGGCCATCCTGCAGGAGATCCAGCGCATGGTGACCGAGCCGGTCAGCGAGACCGAGCTGGCGCAGGCCAAGGACAACATCCTCAACTCCGAGGTGTTCAACTACGACAGCAAGCGCGAGATCCTCGACCGCCTGGTCATGTTCGAGCGCTTCGGCTACCCGGCCGACTTCCTGCAGACGTACCTGCAGCAGGTCCGGGCGCTGACGCCGCAGGCCGTGCTGACCGCCGCTCAGTCCGCCTGGCATCCCGAGCGCCTGAGTATCCTGGCCGTCGGCAACTACAAGGAGTTCGACGGCGACTTCACCACGTTCGGCCCGGTCACCCAGGTCGACATCACGATTCCCGAGCCGGTCTTCGAGGTGCCTGCCGCCACGCCGGCAAGCCTCGAGCAGGGCCGCCAGGCCATGGACCGCGCCATTGTCGCGGCCGGTGGCGCGGCGAAGTTCGCGGGCATGAAGGCCTACTTCGAGAAGACCATCCTCGATGCGAAGATCCAGGGCATGGACCTGACCTTCACCATCGAGAAGACGGTCAGCTATCCCGACAAGGTCCACACCGTGCAGAAGACGCCGTTCGGCAACATGACGAGCGTCGTGGCCGGCGACATCGGCTGGGCCGACTCGCCGCGCGGCAAGCAGGACATGCCCGCGGACGACCTGGCCAAGGCCCGCGAGGAACTGCGCACCGACATGGTGGGCATCATGCGCGAGCCGGGCGCCTTCACGTTCCAGGCGCTGGAGCCGAAGGACGTCGACGGCAAGGCCTGCCTGCCGGTGTACGTGACGGGCGTCGGCGAGGACTATCGCATCATCTACTTCAGCGCCGAGACCGGCCTGCCGCTCCTCGTGGAGCAGCCCGGCACCTCGCCGATGTCCGGTGCGCCGGTGACGCAGAAGGCGTACATCGACGAGTACGGGACCTTCGGCGGCTTCACCATGCCCAAGGCGATGCGCCTGGTCTTCGACGACGAGGAATTCGCCAAGGGCCGCATTGAGGCCTTCACGGTGAACCCGAAGGTCGATCCCGCCCTCTTCGTCAAGAAGTAGGCGGTCGGACCGGCGGCAGCGTCGGTTGGCAACGGGAAGGGTCCGGGAGCCGTCAGGGCTCCCGGACCCTTTGTTCCAGGCGGTGCGCCCGACGGCGGCCTGCCCGTCGTTGACGGGGCGCGGCGGTGGCGCTAACCTGCTAACTGGTATAAAAATATAGCTGCTTCACGGTCTACGTGGGGGCTCATGGAAGTGCGCGAGCTTCAACAATACCCACGAAACGTCGCCAATGAAGCAGCTATGAGAAGATTATAGGACGTATGGTAAGTTATTGTCCACTATTTTTTCCCATATCGTGCCATGACTAGACGTTCTGCACGACGACGTTGCGGACGGGGACGTGGCGAATGCGTGATGTCAAAGACGCCGAACTCAAGCGCATCGATCAGCCACGCGCGTTCGCGTGAACAAGGAAAGGCCACGGGGGGTACGATGTCCGGCTGCGCAATCGCGGAACGAGACGTGAGGCGACGACGCAGCCCGGCGCAACCGCAGTCGACGTCGGACGTATCACCCGACGCCCGCGGCAAACGCAGCCGAAGCAGCTGGACGCAAATCTCCCGGAGGCCGGACGATGCTCGAAGCCCTGGTGGTCATGGTGGTGCTCTCGCTGGTGTTCGGCCTGGGCCTGCTGGCGCTGAAGCTCCTGGTGGCGGTTGTCGTGCTGCCGTTCAAGCTGCTGGCGATGCTGCTCGGCGGCCTGGTGACCCTCGTGCTGGTGGTCCCGGTGATCCTGGTCGTGGGCGCGCTTCTCGTGGCGATCATCCCGGTGGGCCTGGTGCTGCTCGCGGTCGCCTTGCCGATCCTGCTGATCGGCGCCGTGGTCGCCGGCGTCTTCGGCCTCTGACGCCGGCCTTCTTCGGCTGGCCTTCTGCGGCTGCCTGCTTCTGCTTCTTCTCACGGCCCCCGCCGCGCGCGCGTCGGGGGCCGCTTCGTTCGGATCCGGCGCCGCGTTGCCGGCGACCGGCGACTTCGATGCCCGCCTGCTCCCCTGGTCGACGCTGCGACGGCTCGCACTCGAGGCAGGCCTGCAGCCGGTGGTCGATGAGCCGCTCGGCAGTGACGAATGGCAGGCCCTGCTGGCGACGATCGCGGCGGCCGACGGTCCCGTGCACGACGATGCCGGCGAACGCCGGGCGCTGCTCGCGCTGGCCGGCATGTCGCGACCCGGGCCATGGCTTGGCGGGCGCATCCTGCTCGGCTATGCCGATCGCGGCGCCCTGCAGACCGGTGAGGCCGGGCTGGCCTGGGGGCCGGGCTGGAACGCGGCGGCCGAGCTCGGGGCCCAGGCGGCGCGAGGTCGCTGGTGGGCCGCGCTGACGGCGCGCGTACAGGCCCGTCCGGGCTGGGGCGCCGGGCCGTCGCCGGGGCCGGCGCAGGCCGGCGAGGCGTTGTCGTGGCCGGGCTGGGACCCGGCAACAGGACCGGCGCAGCAGCGCCGGGCTGTGCTGCTGGGTGACGGCTCTGAACTGGACCTGGTGCGCGGCATGGTGGGCGTGGGACTCGGGCGCTGGGCGCTGGGACTGGGCTGGGATCCGCGGCGCAGCGGCCCGGGCCTGGGCGGTTCGCTGCTGCTCGATCGCAACGGCCCGCCGTTTGCCGCCCTGACCGCGCGCCGCACGGCTCCGCTGCGCTGGCGCGGATTCATGCGTCCGCTCGGGCCGGAACAACTCCTGCTGCGCGTGGGCCTGCTCGGCGAGCAGGTCATCACCGTCGACACCGAAGCCGAAGGCGTGCGTCGCGACCGGCCGTGGTTCTTCCAGTGGCTGGCGCGCTGGCGCGTGACGGACTGGTGCCGCGTGGGCTGCACCCAGACGGCGCTCGCGGTGCCGCGCGAGGGAACTCTCTGGCCCGACGTGCTGCAGATCAACCTGCCGCTGTCCGGCGTCACCTGGAGCGAACAGGAGCGCGGGCCGCTCACCGACCGCCTCTTCGCGACGCACCTGGAGTTCCGCTGGCGCCGCGCGCCGTGGCCGTGGCTGCCGTCGGCGGCCGGCCGCGCCTGGTGGGAGTACGCCGGCACCGACTTCCTGCCGCGCGGACCCGGCGGGTTGATTCCCGAGATCTCGGCGCCGGCATCGGTGGCGGGCTGCGAGCTGGTGGGCCCGCGCTGGGACCTGGCCTTCGAGTATGCCGAGACGCTTCACCCGCTCGTGCTGTGGTACAGCAACGGCTCCTTCACCGCGGGCTACGCGCACGAGGGCTGGCTGCTGGGCCACGAGCTGGGCGGGGCCGGGGAACGCCTGTCGGCGCTGGCCCGCGTGCGTCCGCACGGGGCCGACGGGTCGTGGTACGCCGAGATCGGCGGTTCGCGCACCAGCTGGGGCGACGAGGGACACACCCCGGCCCGCGCGAACGAAAGGGCCGCCTCGATGGCTCTGGGTGCACTGCGCGACGGCGTTCCCGGCCCCTGGCGGGCGCGGGTCGACTGGCATCGCACCGAGGTGCTGGACGCCTCCGGCGGCGCCCGCCGACGCTGGTGGAGTGCAGCGGTGGAGCGCCGCTTCTGACGTCGCGGGGCGGTTTGCGGCGCCAAGGGCCGCTTGCGGCGCCGGCGCGCCCGATTGCCCGCCCCTGCCGCCTGTGTTAGCTTGCGGCCTGTGATAGATTTCGCTGGCTGACGTCACGTGGCGCGACGGCGCCGCCCACAACTACCGGAAGGTCGCGATGTCCCCGTCGCCGCTTCCCGCCGCCGTACCCGGCTGCGAACCGTACCGTCCCGTCCATCACGTGCGCCTGGTGACGGCGGCCTCTCTGTTCGACGGCCATGACGCCGCGATCAACATCATGCGGCGGCTGCTGCAGGCCACGGGCGCCGAGGTCATCCACCTCGGGCACAACCGCTCGGTGCGCGAGATCGTCGACTGCGCCGTCCAGGAGGATGCCCAGGGCATCGCCCTGACCAGCTACCAGGGCGGTCACCTCGAGTTCCTGCAGTACATGCACGACCTGGTCGCCGCCTCGGGGCGGCGCATCCTGATCTTCGCCGGCGGCGGCGGCACCATCCTGCCGGCGGAGATCGCGCAATTGCATGCGTACGGCATCGCGCGCGTGTTCTCGCCCGACGACGGTCGCGCCATGGGCCTGCAGGGCATGATCAACGAAGTGATGCGCCAATGCGACTTCCCGGTGGGCGAGGCGCCGGCGCCGGGCAACCTGGCGCCGCTGCTGTCGGCACTGCCGGAACGCGACCCGCGCGCGCTGGCGCGCCTCATTTCGCTGGCCGAGAACTACCCCGACCAGGGCGATGACCTGCTGGCGGCCGTGCACGCCGCTGCGCCGGCCGGCGCCAGGGTTCCCGTGCTGGGCATCACCGGCACCGGCGGCGCAGGCAAGTCGTCGCTGGTCGACGAACTGGTGCGCCGCTACCTCGCCGACCGGCGCGACGGCACGGTGGCGATCGTCTCGGTGGATCCTTCGCGACGCCGCAGCGGGGGCGCCCTGCTGGGCGACCGCATCCGCATGAACGCGATCGACGACCAGCGGGTCTACATGCGCTCGCTGGCCACGAGGCAGTCGAACCTGGCTCTGTCGAAGTACGTGCGCCACGCCATCGACATCTGCAAGGCGGCCGGCTTCGGGCTGGTCATCGTCGAGACCAGCGGCATCGGCCAGAGCGACACCGAGATCGTCGACCACGCCGACGTGTCGCTCTACGTGATGACATCGGAATACGGAGCGGCCTCGCAGCTCGAGAAGATCGACATGCTCGATTTCGCCGACGTCATCGCCATCAACAAGTTCGACCACCGGGGCAGCCTCGACGCGCTTCGCGACGTGCGGCGGCAGTACCGGCGCAACCACAACCGGTTCGAGGGCCCCGACGAGGAACTGCCGGTGTTCGCCACCGTGGCCTCGCAGTTCAACGACGGCGGCGTCAATCGCCTCTACGCGGCGTTGTCGGCCCGCCTCGACGCCC
Source organism: bacterium (assembly GCA_016703265.1). Classification (NCBI taxonomy): domain Bacteria; species bacterium. The sequence continues at coordinate 363,824 of JADJCK010000006.1, read as the reverse complement.
TGGCCGACCGCGTGCCCTCGACGCCGCCTGCGACAGGTGACGAAAAGCCGCACCCGGTGATCCCGCCCGAGCGCGTGCGCTACCTGGCGGAGATCGTCGAGAACAGCCGCGCGGAGGACCGCCGCATCGCCGGGCAGTGCGCGCTGGCCAGCCGGCTCTACCGGCTCCACGGTGCCGTGGCGGAGCTGCGCGGCGGCGAGCCGGCGCCCGGCGTGCTGCCCGAACTGGCGGCCACCGGCAGTGATGCGGCGGCCACCTGCGCCGTCATCGCGCAGTACGCCGCGTTGCGCGCGGAGCTGGCGCCCGATTCACGGCGGCTCCTGGAGGAGTGGCCGGCCCTGGTCGAGAAGTACAGCGCCGACGAGTTCCGCTACCACGTCCGCGACAAGGTCATCACGCAGCCGCTGGTCTCGCGTTCGCTCAGCGGCACGCGTGTCCCGCGGGTCTGCCTGCCGCGGTGGCGCGACTGGGGCGACATCCTCGGCTGGCAGCTGACGGAGAACGTCCCCGGCTGCTACCCGTACGCCGCGGGAGTCTTCCCGCTCAAGCGCGAAGGCGAGGATCCCACGCGGATGTTCGCCGGCGAAGGCGGTCCCGAGCGCACGAACCGCCGCTTCCATTTCGTATCGCTGGGCATGCCGGCGGTGCGCCTGTCGACGGCGTTCGATTCGGTGACGCTCTACGGCGAGGACCCGGCGCGCCGCCCCGACATCTACGGCAAGGTCGGCAACAGCGGCGTCTCCGTCGCGACGGTGGACGACGCCAAGAAGCTGTACTCGGGCTTCGACCTGGCGGCTCCCAAGACCTCGGTCTCGATGACCATCAACGGACCGGCGCCGATGATGCTCGCGTTCTTCCTCAACGCGGCGATCGACCAGGGCTGCGAGAAGTACATCCATGCGCAGGGACTGACGAAGCAGGTGGAGGCGAAGCTGGCTGCCCTGGCGAAGGAGGGTGGCTACGTGCGGCCGACGTACGCCGGCCCGCTGCCTGACGGCAACGACGGGCTGGGCCTGATGCTGCTGGGCGCCAGCGGCGACCAGGTGCTGCCGCCGGAGGTCTACGCCCGCATCAAGGCCGAGACGCTGGCCGCCGTGCGCGGCACGGTGCAGGCGGACATCCTCAAGGAGGACCAGGCCCAGAACACCTGCATCTTCTCGACCGAGTTCGCGCTGCGCCTGATGGGGGACATCCAGCAGTACTTCATCGACAACCGCGTGCGCAATTTCTATTCCGTTTCGATCAGCGGCTACCACATCGCCGAGGCGGGCGCCAACCCGATCACGCAGCTGGCGCTCACGCTGGCGAACGGGTTCACCTTCGTCGAGTACTACCTCTCGCGCGGGATGCCGGTCGACAGCTTCGCGCCGAACCTGTCGTTCTTCTTCAGCAACGGCATGGATCCGGAGTACTCGGTGCTGGGACGTGTTGCGCGCCGCATCTGGGCGCGCGCCATGCGCCACCGTTACGGCGCCAACGAGCGCAGCCAGATGCTCAAGTACCACATCCAGACTTCGGGCCGCTCGCTGCATGCGCAGGAGATCGCGTTCAACGACATCCGCACCACGTTGCAGGCGCTGTACGCGATCTACGACAACTGCAATTCGCTGCACACGAACGCATACGACGAGGCCATCACGACGCCCACCGAGGAATCGGTGCGGCGCGCCATGGCCATCCAGTTGATCATCAACCGCGAGCTGGGGTTGGCCCGCAACGAGAACCCGCTGCAGGGTGCGTTCATCATCGACGAGCTGACGGCGCTGGTGGAAGAGGCCGTCCTCGCCGAGTTCTCGGCGCTCAGCGAGCGCGGCGGCGTGCTGGGAGCCATGGAGCGCATGTACCAGCGCACGAAGATCCAGGAGGAGTCGCTGTACTACGAGTCGCTGAAGCACAGCGGCGAACTGCCCATCGTCGGCGTGAACACCTACCTGGACCCCAACGGTTCACCGACCATCGTGCCGGGCGAGGTCATCCGCTCGACCGAGGCCGAGAAGGAATTCGCCATCGCGACGCTGGCCGCCTTCCACGCGTGCCACGCCGATGTCGCCGCGGCCCGCCTGTCGGCGCTGCAGCAGGCCGCCGTCAGGCACGGCAACACGTTCGAGGCCCTGCTCGACGCGGGCAAGTCGTGTTCGCTGGGACAGATCTCCGGGGCGCTCTACGCGGTGGGCGGGCAGTACCGGCGGTCGATGTAGGTCAGCCGCCGACGTCGGGTTCAAGGCCGGCGGGCGCCGCGGGCCCGTCGCCGGCGATGAAGGCCGCGAAGCGGCCGGCGGCCTCGCCGTCGCGGCGATGGCTGGGAAAGTCGGTGCCGCCGCAGATCGTGCAGTGCCCGCTGCGCGCCACCGCCGCGGGCGGCACGCCGGCGGCGCCCAGCTGGGCCTCGTTGGCCGCCCACAGGTCGAACAGCCAGCGCGGGCCGTGCGGCGTGAAGAAGGCCGCCGCCTGCGGTCCCAGCCGTTCCACGGCCGCCGAGCGCACTTCGTCACCCACCTCGTAGCAGCAGGGACCCGCCGAGGGGCAGATGACCGCGTGCGCCGTTTCCGGTCGCAGTCCGGCCGCGGTCATGGCCGCCAGCAGCGAACCGGTGATGCCGGCGACCGTCGAACGCCACGAGGCGTGCGCGAAGCCCCAGATGCCGTCGCCGGACCCGAGTCGGCCGCCCACCAGGACCAGGGGGCAGTCGGCGCCGCGCCCGACCGTCGCCAGGCCGGGTTCCGTTGTCCACAGGGCGTCGGCATCGCCGACCAGGCCCGGGCCCCGGGCGCGCAGCACCGTGCCGCCGTGCACCTGGTGGACCCAGGCCAGGGCCGCCAGGCGCGTGCCGCGGCCGAGCGTCGCCATCGCGGCCTTCATGGCCGGGACGCCCGGGCCGGCGCGGAAGTCCGGGCCCTCCGTCGTCGTCCAGCCGTGGCGCCACCCTGCAGCGGCCAGTGTCCGTTCTTCTGCCAGCCAGTGCGGTGTGCTCACGGTTGCCTCCCGGTGCCGGACGCAGGGGCCAGCCAGGCGCGGATCACGGCCGCAGTGGCCTCATCGCGCGGTGACCAGACGGCAGCGCGGTCGGCCAGCCAGGGCGCAGCGGCCGACTCCACGAACGGCACCGCATCGGCGGGCAGGCCGCGCAGCACTTCCGCCTCGCGGAGGGCCCCCGCCTGCATGGTCACCGCGTCGCGCGCGGCGCCGGCCCAGCCGGTCGGTTCACGCTGTGTCAGCAGCACCACCGGCACGGCCACGACCAGCGCGGCCAGCACCGTGCGCCAGGCCGGCCAGGCCGGACGCACGGCGCCGCGACGCCGCAATGTCCAGGGCCATTCGCCCAGCCAGGGCGCGGCTTCCCAGGCCAGGATCGGGACCATCACCAGCAGGTGGCGCAGCGAGTGGTCCAGCGGCGCGTAGAGTGCGGCCAGTGCGACCAGCGATGCCAGCGCGGTGGGTGCGGGTGCGCGCAACCATGATGGGTGCGGCGCGATCGCCTCGGGTCCATTCGCGGCGGCTGGCCGCCGCCGCAACCCGCTGCGACGCCCGGCCAGTGCGCCGGCCAGCAACAACACGGGCAATGCGCACGGCACCAGGCCCGGCAACTCGCGCGCGAAGAAGCGCAGTCCGCGGGCTGTCTTCCGCGCCACCGGCAGCGGGTCGTCGCGCAGCAGCCGCCAGGCCGGCTGCGGCTCCAGTTGCCGGTAGACCTCGTACCCGGGCCACGTGCGCGTGTCCTTGGCCACTTCGGCCGCGGCCTGCACGCTGAAGAACGGGTTGCCGGTCAGCCGCGCGTTGCGCACCAGCCACGGTCCCGACAGCGCCAGCACGACGAGCATCGCCAGCCAGGTCCCGCGCCGCGCCCGGCGCCTGTCCGCGGGAGTGCGGTGCGCCAGCCACAACCACCACGCCGGCGGCAGCCAGGCCAGTTCCGGTCGCAGCAGCGCCAGCAGCCCTGTCAGCAGGCCGTCGATCGCGCCCGGCGTCCGCAGGCCGTCGCGATGCCGCAGCCACACCGACAGCAGCAGCGCTGCGGCGGGCAGTTCGGTGTGTCCCCAGTCCACGGCGTACGGGAGCAGCGGGCAGGCGGCCAGCGGCACCAGCCAGGCGGCTGCGGCGCCGAGGCGCCCGCGCCGGACCCACGCCGCGGTACCCAGTCCGGCGATGATCGCCAGCACCAGCACCTGCAGCGCGCGCACGGCGCCGGGAAGGCGGTGCGTGTCGCCGCCGACCGCCGCGTACGGCACCAGCAGGGCTACGGGCCAGCCCGGGGGGCGATGCACGAGCGGCTGCGGCAGCACGCGCGCGAAGGGCCAGGCGAACGACAGGGGATAGGCGATGTCGCAGAGGAACCCGTCGCCGCGCGCCAGGTGCCTTGTGACGGACAGGTGCGTGTAGAGGTCATCGGTGGGCAACAGCGGCCGCGCCGGGTGCAGCAGCGGCCAGGTCACGCACGCCAGCAGCGCGACGGCCAGTCCCGCGGCCAGCGCTGCCCGGCGCCCGCCTGCCGCCCGCTGCATCAAGGCGTCTCCGTCCTTCAGTTGCCGCGGCTGCCGGGCTTGATCACCGGCTTGCCGGCGCGGCACAGCGGGCAGTCCGCCGGTTCCCAGGTTTCCACGGCGACGCGCGCCAACGACCGCAGCGGCAGGGGCAATTCGACCTCGCCGCCGGTGCGGTCGACGATGCAGGACAGGCCGACGACGACGCCGCCGTTCGCCTCGACCACGCGCGCCACTTCCAGCAGGCTGGTGCCGCGGGTCACCACATCCTCGACGATGAGGACCTTCTCCCGCGGCTCCAGCGTGAAGCCGCGACGCAGCTCCATCTGGCTTTCCTTGCGTTCGGTGAACAGGAAGCGGCGTCCGACCGCGCGGGCCACTTCATGCCCGATGAGGATGCCGCCGAGTGCGGGACTCACCACCACGTCATGGGGCACATCGGCGAAGAACGTCGCCAGCTCGGCGCCCAGTTCACGCGCCAGTTCGGGGAACTGCAGCAGGCGCGCGCACTGGAAGTAGGTGTGGCTGTGGCGGCCGCTGCTCAGGAGGAAGTGTCCCTTGTGCAGCGCGCCCAGTTCCTCCATCAGCGACAGGAGACTGCTTTCGTTCACGGGAGTCCCTTTCTGCGGAAGCCTTGTTCTCGGGTCACGCGAAATCGGCGGCGAGCGAGGCCAGCGCTGCTGCCGGGTCGGGCGCCTGGGTCACCGGGCGCCCGATGACCAGGAAGTCGGCGCCCGCTGCGGCAGCCTGCCGCGGGGTGGCCACGCGCTTCTGGTCGTCGAGGCTGCCGTCGGCCGGGCGGATGCCCGGGGTCACGACCAGCGGCTCGGGGCCCACCACGCGCCGCAACGCAGGCAGGTCGGCCGCCGAACAGACCAGGCCGTCGCAGCCGCTTTCCCAGGCCAGCATCGCCAACCGGGCCACGCGGTCGGCCAGCGACCCGCCGCCCGGGGCCACCTCGTCCAGGTCCGCCGCCGAGAGGCTGGTCAGCACCGTAACTGCCAGCAGGGCCGGGCGACCGCCGTCGGCGCCCGGCGGTGCCTCGGCCAGCGCCTTCGCGGCAGCCTCCATTGCCGCCCGACCGTTCGCGGCGTGGATCGTACAGAGCGAGGCGCCGAGGCGTGCGGCCTGCCGCGCCGCCGAAGCGACGGTATTCGGGATGTCATGGTACTTGAGGTCCAGGAAGACGTCCCGGCCCAGGCCGCGCAGGGCGGTGACCACCTCGGGACCGCCGGCGGAAAAGAGCTCCAGGCCCACCTTGACGAAGCCGCCTCGCGGCCCCAGGCGCCCGGCCAGGGCCAGCGCGGCCGCCGTGTCCGGGACATCCAGGGCCGTGATCAGGCGCCGGCCTGGCGGCAGCGCCCGCAGGCGACCGATGAGTTCGTTTCGGAGCATGGCCGCCTCGATCGGGATGCGCCCCGGGAGCGCGTCCGGCAGGGCGCGTCCGGCGGGCGGTGCGGGCCGCCGGCAACCCGCGATTTGGCTTGCCGGGGCCTTGTTCCTGTGACTAACCTTCTTAGCAGCCGCTGCCGTGGAATGCAAAACCAATTTCCCGCCGGAACCTGTTGCGGCGGGCGTGTTTCTTGCGAACGCCCCGGCAGCGCCGGCCGTTGCCAACTCCCCGAGAGGTGCCCCCTTGCTCGACCGCAAGTTCCTGCGCGAGAACCGCGACCAGGTCGTCCGCGCCGTCGCCCTCAAGCGCGAGTCCGTCGACATCCAGGCCTACTACGACCAGGACGCCGCGCGCCGCGCCGCCCTGCAGGAGATCGAGACCCTGCAGGCCGAAGCCAACCGCGCCAACCGCGCCATCAGCGACGTCAAGAAGGCCGGCGGCGACGCTTCGGCAGCCATCGCCGAGATGAAGAGCGTCTCGGACCGGCTCAAGCAGCTGAAGGACTCCGCCGTCGAACTCGAGGCCGCGGTCGAGCAGCTCTACCTGCGCATCCCCAACCTGCCGCATGCCTCGGTGCCCGAGGGTGGCGAGGAATGCAACGTCGTCGTGCGCACCTGGGGCGAGGTGACGCAGCCGGCACACGCGATGGTGCCGCACTGGGACCTGGCCGCCGAGCTGGGCATCTTCCACCCCGAGCGGGCCGTGCGCATGAGCGGCAGCGGCTTCACGGTGCTTTCCGGCCAGGGCGCGCGCCTCGAACGTGCACTCATCAACTGGTTCCTCGACGTGCACCTGGAGCAGGGCTACACCGAGTTCAACATCCCGTACCTGGTCAACGCCGAGGCGATGCAGGGCACCGGCCAGCTGCCGAAACTGGCCGAGGACATGTACCACTGCCAGGTGGACGACCTGTACCTGATCCCGACCGCCGAGGTTTCGGTCACCAACGTCCACATGCAGGAGACGCTCGACGCCGCCCAGTTGCCGCTGAAGTACTGCGCCTTCTCGCCCTGCTTCCGCCGCGAGGCGGGCGCCGCCGGCAAGGACACGCGCGGCCTGTTGCGCGTGCACCAGTTCCACAAGGTGGAGATGGTGAAGTTCGTGGCGCCGGATACCTCGTGGGACGAACTCGAGTCGCTGACGGCCGACGCCGAGGAACTGCTGCAGAAGCTCGGGCTGCCCTACCGCGTGCTGGCCCTGGCCACCGGCGATCTCAGCTTCGCCGCCGCCAAGTGCTACGACCTGGAGGTGTGGGCGGCGGGCGTCGGCAAGTGGCTGGAGGTCTCGTCGTGCAGCAACTTCGGCGATTTCCAGGCGCGGCGCGCCGGCATCCGCTACAAGGGCGGCAGCGACAAGGGCTACGTCCACACGCTGAACGGCTCGGGCCTCGCCCTGCCGCGCGTACTGGTGGCCATCCTCGAGAACTACCAGACCGCTGACGGGCGCGTGCGCGTCCCCGACGTGTTGCGCCCGTACATGGGCGGGCTGGAGTACATCGGATGACGCGAATCCGGATGCCGCGCCCGGGAGTGTCGTGGCTGCGGCGCCGCTACCTGTTCGCGATCTACCTCGTGCTCGGCAGCATCAGTATCGTCGTGGCCACGACGGTATTCACGTTCCGCGTTTCCCAGAGCGTTGAACGCCAGGCCTACCTGACCACCAGCCTGCTCGCGGCCAACGCCAGCCGGCTGATCAAGGCCGAGTCGCTCGAGGGCCTGCAGCCGTTGATCGACATCATCAACGAGAACGAGGTGCCGTTCATCCTGACCGACAACGCCGGCCGGCCGTACCTCTGGAACGAGGCGGTGATCGGCGTCCCCAACCCGGGCTACCAGATCCTCCTCCGCGAGAACATGTCCAACCCCAGCAACCCGGTGGTCCTCGAGATCCTGTCGCTGGCGGCCGCCTACGACCAGGAGCAGGACCCGTTCGCCGTCATGGACCCTTCCGGCAAGCGTGTCGGCACCGTCCACTACGGGCGTTCGGCGCTGAGCCAGAGGCTCCGCGTCATGCCCTACCTCGAGCTGGCCGTGATGGCCCTTTTCTTCCTCGTCATCCTCTGGGCCCTGCAGAACAAGAAGGACGCCCAGCAAAAGGCGCTGTTCGCCGGCATGGCCAAGGAGACGGCGCACCAGCTGGGCACGCCCTTGACCTCTATCATGGGCTGGGTGGCCCTGCTCGAGGACCGGCTGGGCAAGAAGGACGACGTCGTCTCGGAGCTGAACCGCGATGTCGACCGCCTGAGCATGGTCTCGGCGCGATTCAGCCAGATCGGGTCGCATCCGAAGCTCGAGGACACCGACATCAACAATGTGGCCGACGAGATCATCGAGTACTTCCGCCGCCGGCTGCCCCATTTCGGCGGCCGTGTGCAGCTCCGGCGCGAGGGAACTGTTACCAACCCCGTGTTGTTCAACCGTGACCTGCTCGGCTGGGTCCTGGAGAACCTGATCAAGAACGGGATCGATGCACTGATCGACGGCAAGGGCACCATCACGGTGCGCCTGGAGGATGCGCCTTCCGGGGGCATCCACCTCTATGTCGCGGACACCGGTCGCGGCATCCCGCCCCGCGAGGGCAACAAGATCTTCGAGCCGGGTTTCACGACCAAGAAGCGCGGCTGGGGCATGGGCCTGGCGCTCGTCAAGCGCATCGTCACCGAGTACCATGGTGGCAGGATCCGCGTCGAGTCGACCAGCCCGCACGGCACCACCTTCCTGGTGACGTTGCCGGCGCCCGTGACAAAGTCGGCGCAGGCGTCTTCGCCGACACACGTGTCATCGCCGGCGCGCCCGGCCTGAACCGCGACCAGAAGGAGCCCCCGTGGCTTTCCGCATCCTGTGGATCGACGACAACATCGAGGAACTCCGCTCGCACGTGGTCTATCTCGGCGAGAAGGGTTACGCCGTCGAGGGCGCGACCAACGGCATGGACGGCCTGGCCATGCTGCGCGAGAAGCCGTACGACGCCATCCTTCTTGACGAGATGATGCCCGGCATGGGCGGCCTCGAGACGCTCGAGGGGATTCGCCGCATCAACGAGCACGTGCCCGTGATCATGATCACCAAGAGCGAGGCCGAGGACCTGGTCACGCGCGCCATCGGCAAGCGCATCGACGACTACCTGGTCAAGCCGGTGTCGCCCCTGCAGATCCTCTCGGCGCTCAAGCGCCAGCTCGAGGCGCGCAAGCTGGCGGGCGAGGAGGTGGCGCGCGGCTACATGAGCAACTTCATGAAGCTGGGCGACCGCTTCGCCACGGCGGCCACGCCCGACGACTGGCTGGCGATCTACGGCGACCTGGTGACCTGGAGCCTCGACCTCTTCGCCTATGCCGACCACGGCCTGCTGCAGACCCTGGAGGAGCAGTACACGGCGGCCAACCTGGCCTTCGCCAAGTTCGTCCGTCGCCACTACAAGGACTGGGTGAACGCAGCGCCCGGCAGCGGCGGCCCGCTGCTGAGCCCTCAGGTCTTCGAGACGTGGATCGCGCCCGAGATCGAGAACCACAAGCAGGTCTTCTGGATCGTGATCGACTGCATGCGGCTCGACCAGTTGCGGATGATCGAGCCGATGCTCGAGGAATTCTACCATCTCGACCGCCGCCACTACTGGTCGATCCTGCCCACCGCCACGCCGTACGCGCGCAACGCGCTGTTCGCCGGCCTGCACCCGCTGGATATCGCCCGCGGCTACCCGCAGTGGTGGATCGCGTCGGCCGACCACGACGGCAGCCGCAACGCGCACGAGGGCGAGCTGCTGGAGGAGCAGCTGAAGCGCCTGGGCAGTCCCGCGGCCGGCAACAGCCGCTACTACAAGGTCTCGGACGCGCGCGACACCGACCATCTCTACCGCAACCTGGGTTCGCTCGGCGGCACGCGCCTGGTGGCCGGCGTCTACAATTTCCTCGACATGATGGCGCACGGGCGCAGCCAGAACCGCATCCTGAAGGAGCTGGCGCCCGACGAGGCGGCGTTCCGCACGTTGATGCGCTCGTGGTTCGAGCACTCGAACCTCTACGATGTCCTGAAGACGCTCGCCCGGCGCGACTGCGCCGTGATCCTGACCACCGACCACGGCTCGAAGCTCTGCCGGCGCGCGGTACAGATCCGCGGCAACCGCGACACGAGCAGCAACGTGCGCTACAAGTTCGGGGACAACCTCGGGGTCGACGAGGACAAGGTCATGCTGATGAAGAACCCCGAGGACTACCGGCTGCCGGCGCAGACATCGATCGAGAACTACGCCATCACCACCGAGGGCAACTACCTCGTCTACCCGACGAATTTCCACGAATACGAGCGGCTGTACCGGGACAGCTTCCAGCACGGCGGCATCAGCCTCGAGGAGATGATCTGCCCGTTCCTCGTCCTGAAGCCGCGTTGAGCGGAGGCCGCGGATGACCACCGGGCACGTCATTCCCGATGCGGCGGGGTTCCCCGCCGGCGTCGTGACCACTGGTCCGACGGCGACGGCCGGGCTCGGCGCGCGTGTCGCCGGCCTGCTGCGCGGCGGCGAGATCCTGCTGCTGCACGGCGGGCTCGGCGCCGGCAAGACCTGCTTCGTGCAGGGGCTCTGCCGCGGCCTCGACGTGACCGGCGAGGTGGTGTCGCCCACGTTCACCCTGGTCAACACCTACGAAGGCCGGTTCCGCGTGCATCACCTCGACTTCTACCGCATCGAGTCGACGGCCGACCTGGTCGATATCGGCGTGCCAGACCTGCTGGACGAGGTGGCCGACGGCGCGGCGGTCATCGCCGCCGAATGGCCGGGCCCCCTCCTGGGCACGCTCGGCTCGTTGCCGTTCCTGGAACTGCTGGCGCTGCCGCTGCCAGCCGTCGACGACCGCGAATGGCGGCTGCGCGGGCGGCCGGAACCCGCGGCAGCCTGGCGCGGGATCTTCGCGCCGGGAGACGGCCCATGCTGACCCTGGCCCTCGACACCGCCACGCGCTGGGGTCGCTTTGCCGTTGCCGACAGCGACGGCGTCCTGGCCTGGCGCCCGCTCAACGTGGGCGGCAGCTACGCCGACGCGCTGCTGCCGGTCATCGGCGACGTCCTGGCCGAGGCCGGCAGGCGCCGTGACGAGCTCGAGGCCATTGCCGTCACCGTCGGCCCCGGCAGCTTCACCGGCGTGCGCATCGGCGTGGCCACGGCCAAGGCGCTGGCCTGGGGCCTGGGTTGTCGCCTCTACCCGGTCTCGACGCTGGCCGCCATGGCGGCCGCCCTGCTGGCCGAGCACGCGGAGGCCGAACTGGCCGTGCCGGCGCTCGATGCCCGACGCGGCGAGATCTTCGCCGCCGTCTACCGGCGCGCCGATGTCTGGACGGGCGCCCTGGCGGCGCCCGCTGCCGCGACCGGCGACCAGTGGTGGGCGAGGGTGCTCGAGACCGTCGGCGATCCGGACGCCCCGGTCTACGGCGGCGAGGGCGCGGCCCTGCTGCTCGGCCATGGCGAGTCGCTGCGCGCGGAGTTGTCGGCGCGCGGTGCTCCCGTACTGCGGCGCTGGTCGGCCGCTCATCCGGCGACGGCGCGTGAACTGGCGCTGGCCGTCGCGCGCGGCGAGGTGCCGGCAGTCGACCCGTTCCTGCTGACGCCGGAATACCTGCGGGCTTCGGACGCCGAACTCAACCGCCACCTCGACTGCACGCCCCGCATTCCCGATGCCGCCCCCAGCGGGCACGAGTCCCGGCGGGACCCGTCGTGACCGGTGCCGGCAGCCTGACCGTGCGCGAAGGCGGCCCGCTCGACCTGGCGCAGGTCATCGCCATCGAGAACTCCAGTTTCACCGATCCCTGGTCGCCGGAGTCGTTGCTGGGCGAGCTGATGGGCGATCGCCTGCGGCTGCCGCTGGTGGCCGAGCGCGCCGGGGAAGTGGTGGGGTTCCTCATGGCCTGGCGGGTGGCCGACCAGCTGCACGTGCTGAACATCGCCGCTGCACCCGGGTGTCGCCGGGAGGGCATCGGGACGGCGCTCCTGCGTGAAGCCGCCCGGCAGGGGCTCGAGCAGGGGTTGCTGGAAGCGACGCTGGAAGTCAGGCGCAGCAACACGGCGGGCCGGGCCTTCTACCGGCGCCACGGCTTCCATGAAACCGGCGTGCGCCCAAGGTATTACGCCGACAACGGGGAAGACGCGATCATCCTCGACTGCGCCCTCGAGGGCCTGGCCCGCGCCTGAGGCGGCAGCAACCGCCTGGAATGTCCCGGGGGGCACGGGGCGGGTCCCGAATGAAGGGTTGTCCGCCCCCCGTCCGGGGCGCTACCTTGTCTCGAATCCACACGCCGGCGGCGTGACTGTCGCCGGCGTCTGCGGCATTATCCGGGAGGCTCCCGTGTCCTGGTTGAATGAGGCTGCCAAGGGCATCAAGGTCCTGAGCACGCAGAAGAAGGACATCCCCGACAACCTGTGGCGCAAGTGCCCGCAGTGCTCGGAGATCCTCTACCACCGCGAGCTGGACCGCAACCTGTGGGTCTGCGGCGCCTGCGGTCACCACCTGCCCTTCACGACCGAGCAGTACCTCGAACTGCTCTTCGACGAGGGCAGCTGGGGCGAGACGCACCGCGGCATCACCAGCAAGGACGCCCTCGACTTCCGCGACGCAAAGCGCTATCGCGACCGCATCCGCGCGACCAGGCTCAAGACGGGCAAGGAAGACGCGGTGATCACCGGCCGCGGCGAGATCGGGCGCATCCCGGTGTCGGCGTCGATCATGGATTTTTCGTTCATGGGCGGCAGCATGGGGTCGGTGGTGGGCGAGAAGATCGCGCGCGCCCTGCTTGATTCGCTGCGCTACCGCGAGGCGGCCATCATCCTGAGCCAGAGCGGCGGCGCCCGCATGCAGGAATCGCTGCTCTCGCTGATGCAGATGGCCAAGACCAGCGCGGTGCTGGCGCGATTGCGGCGGGAAGGCATCCCGTTCATCTCCATCCTCACGAACCCGACCACCGGCGGCGTGACCGCGAGCTACGCCACGCTCGGCGACCTGAACATCGCCGAGCCGGGCGCGCTGATCGGGTTCGCCGGGCCGCGGGTCATCAAGCAGACCATCGGCGGCGACCTGCCGCCCGGGTTCCAGTCCTCCGAGTTCCTGCTCGAGCACGGCATGGTCGACGTGATCTGCGAGCGCAAGAACCTCAAGAGCACGCTCGAGTTGACCCTGCAGTGGTTCACCGAAGGGCGCGACGTTTCGGTGCGGCGGCCGCCGCGGGGGTAGGCCGCATGACTCTCGACAGGGTGACGGGCCCCGACGGGGCGGCTTATCCGGGCGAGCCGGCCATCGCTCCGGACCTTTCACCGCCGTTCCAGCCGCCTGACGACGCGACGAGGTGGCTGTTCGCGCTCAATCGCTTCGGTATCCGTCCCGGACTCGAGCGCATCAACGCGGTGCTGGCCGACCTCGGGCATCCCGAACAGGGTCTGCCGACGCTGGTCGTCGCCGGCACGAACGGCAAGGGCTCGACCACGCGCATCCTGGCTCACCTGCTGCAGGCGGCCGGCCACCGCGTGGCCACGTACACCAGCCCGCACCTGCTGCAGGTCTACGAACGCATCCTGATCAATGACCATCCGCTGCCGGCGCGCGAATTCGCCGACTACGTGGACATCATGCGGCCGCTCGCCGACCGCCATGGCGCCAGCTGGTTTGAGGTGCTGACCGCCATGTCGGTGGCCATCGCCCGCGATGCCGGCGTGGACTTCCTCTGCTGCGAGGCCGGACTCGGCGGCCGGCTCGACGCCAGCAACGCGCTGCCGTCGCGGGCGACCCTGCTCACGTCGGTGGGCCTCGACCACCAGGCGATCCTGGGGCCGACGCGCGAGGCCATCGCCGCCGAGAAGCTGGGTCTGCTCAAGCGGGGCGTGCCGCTCTTCTGCGGCGTCGATGCCGAACTGCGTCCCCAGGTGTTCCGCGCGGCCGTCACCGCCGGCAGCCCGTGCCACTTCCTCGACGAACTCGCCCGCTGGGAGGACGAGGATGCAGGAGCCGGCGGCACCTGGCGCCTGGCGCTCCGTGACCGCGTCTTCGAGGGATTGCCCGACCCGGGCGCGTCGGTGCTGCGGCGCAACGTGGCGCTGGCGCTCCTGGCGCTCGCGCAACTCGAAGGTCGCGCCGGGGAATGCCTGCTGCCCATGGACACGGCCGCGACCCTGCGGGATCTTTTCCTGCCCGGGCGGTTCCAACTGGTTCTGCGCGGACCCGACTGGATCTTCGATACGGCGCACAATCCGCAGGCGCTGGACGAGGCTCTCGGCGCTTTTGCCGCGCGTCCGTGCCGCGGACAGCGCCTGGTCCTCTTCGGTTCCATGTACGACAAGGACCTGCCGCCCGAGGTGGGGCGGATGTTGCGCGGCTGCGGCGTCGTCGCCGCGCCGGTTTCGCTGCCGCGCTCGCGCGGCGGCGCGGAACTGGCGTCGCTGTTCGAGGGTTGGGGACTGTCGGCCCAGGCCGACGGACTGCCCGCCGCGGGGGCCTTCCGGCTTGCCGCCGACCTGCCGTCGGCGCTGCGGTTGCTGGCCCCGGCGCTGTCGACGGATGATGCCGTCCTGGTGACGGGAAGCTGTTTCCTGGTGGCCGAAGTGCTGCACCACCTCGGATTCGAACGCCTGGACGACAGTCGCCGGTCGCAGCCGGCGGCGGCGGCACTGGCCCGGTGGGGGAGGGAGAACGCGTGACCAGGGACCTGTACCTCGGCGTCGATGCCGGCGGCACCGCCGTCAAGTACGAGATCGACGATGCGGACGGCGCGGCCGTCGGCGGGGGCGAGGTGCCCACCGACCCGACCGACGTCGCTCATACGCTGCGCACGCTGGCTGCCGACGCCGCCGCGAAGCTCGGGGGCCCCGGACTGCCGAGGCTGGCTGCGGCAGGCCTGGCCTGCGCCGGCATCGTCAATCCGGTCACCGGTCGGCTGGGTCGTTCGCCCAACCTGCCCGGCTGGGAAGGCCGCGACCTGGGCGGCGCCATGGCCGCAGCCTTCGGCGATGTCCCGGTGGCCCTGGCCAACGACGTGAATTGCGCCCTGTACGGCGAGTTCCACTACGGCGCCGGCCGCGGCTGCCACGACGTCGTGATGATCGCGCTCGGCACGGGGGTGGGCGGGGCCGTGATCGTCAACGGATCGCTGCTGGTCGGTTCGCATTTCGGCGCCGGCGAGATCGGGCACATGGTGCTCGAGGCCGACGGCCCGCTGTGCACCTGCGGCGGTCGGGGCTGCCTCGAGGCCTGGTCCGGCAGCACCGGCCTGTTGCGCGCCACTCGCGAGGCGCTGGCCTGCGGAGCCGCTTCGCCGGCATTGCAGGCCCTGGCGCAGCGACGCGGCGCGGCGCTCGAGACACGCGACCTGGCCGACCTTGCCGAGGCCGGTGATTCCGTCGCGCGGGAGATCTTCGCGGTTGCCGGTCGACGTCTTGGCCAGGCCGTGGCCAACCTCGTCAATGTACTGGACCCGGACCGTGTCATCATCGGCGGCGGCGTCGCGCGGGCGGGCGAACTGATCCTCGGGCCATGCCGCGAGCGTGCCCTGCCGCTGATCCTCGCCGCCGAGGCGCGTTCGTTGCCGATCGTCCCGGCCGAACTGGGACCTCGGGCCGCGGCCGTGGGTGCCGCCAGCCTGGCGCGCGAGAAAGCGCGGGGCACGCACTGATGTCCAACGGCGGCCGCACCATCCTCGCGGCCGGCCTTGCGGCGGCGCTCTGCACGCTGGTCGCGCTGGCCGGACCGGCCTCGGCGCAGCGCGCCGGGTCGCGCGTCAATGCGGATCGCGTGATCGACCAGATGGTCGATGGCCGCCCCGTCACCTGCCTTTACGACAACGTCTTCATCGACCGTGACAGCGTCACCGCGACGGCCGACACCGCCTACGTCCAGCGCGACACCGACGAATACAACCTGCACGGGAACGTCCGCGTGACGCGGGGCGCCGGCGTCCTGACCGCAAGGCGGGTCTACTACAATCGCCCGCTCGGCACCGGTTCGTTCGCCGGCGACGTCCGGGTCGAGGACGACGGGATCACCGCCACCGGGGCCGCCGGAGATACGCGCGGCAACGGGCGCTGGCTGACGATGTACGGCGATGCCCTGCTCGTGGCGCCCGAGTACTCGGTGCGCGCCGACACCATTTCCCAGGACAGGGCTTCGGCCACCGGCGAAGCCTTCGGGCACGTGCGCATCGTCGAACCGGGCGCGGCCAACCTCGTGACCGGCGGGCACGCGGTTTTCGACCGCGGCGCGAATGCCGCCGTCGTCGACCGCGGGCCGGAACTCACCAACCGGGACAGTCGCGGCGGCGTGCTTGTCGCCGAGTCCCTGGTCATGCACCTCTACCGCGCCGAGGACCGCGTGGTGATGGTGGACTCGGTGCGGATCCGCCAGGCCATGGGCATCGCCACTGCGGACACCGCCGTGGCCCTCGGGCGTGAACGCCTGGTGCTCACCGGATCCCCGAAGGTGAAGCTCAACCGCGGCAGCGTGCTCAGCGGCGAGCGCATCGAGTTCGAGTACGTCGGCAACCAGCTCCGGCGCGTGCTCCTGCTCGGCGACGCCCGTACGGCCGACGACGCACCGGATTCTCTGGCCCAGCTGTATCCCGGACTGCCGAGGGAGGACATCCTCGAGGGCGGCATCATCGTCATCGACTTCGAGGACGAGGAGATCCGCCGCACGATGGTCACCGGCAGTGCGCGCAGCGTCTACACGCCGCTCGACGTCAAGGATGAGGTGGCGACGAACGACGTCAAGGGCGACACCATCTTCGTGCATTTCCGCGACCGGCAGGTGCGCCGGGTCCGGGTCCTGGGGAACTCCGTCGGCACCTACCGCTTTGCGCCGGTCTCGGCCTGGGATGCGCGCGCGGATTCCGCCGCGACCGTTCCGGCCGATTCGACGGCGGCAGCGGATTCGGTCGCAGTTGTCGCCGCTGCGGACAGCGTCGCCACTGTCGCCACTACTGCCGCAGTTGCCGCGGTCGACAGCGCAGCCGTAGCCGCCGCGAACGACAGCACCGCCACGCCGGCCCCCGCCCGGCGCGGCCGCGCGCGCCGCACATTCGACGAGGCCGCGCAGGACGTCGACTATTCCGGCGACCGGGTCACGTTCGAGCTGGGCGATCGCAAGATGGCCATCGACGGGCACGGCAAGCTGGACTACGGCTCGACGAAGCTGGAGGCGCGGCAGGTGCGGCTGGCCATGACGACGCGCGAACTCTATGCAGCCGGCGAACCGGTGGCCCGGGACGGCGACACCGTCACCGGCCAGCGCATGGGCTACAACTTTCGTCATCGGTCGGCCGTCGTCGACTCCGGGGTCACCGCGTTCGACGACTACTACTACGTCGGCAGCAACATGCGCCGGTTCAGCGACCAGACGATGAAGATCGAGGGCGGGCGCATGACGTCCTGCGACCTGGCGGAGCCGCACTACCACTTCTGGTCGATGCGCATGAAGATGCGCCCCGGAGACAAGGTGGTTGCCGCGCCGATCGTGCTTCGCATCGGCAACGTCCCGATCTTCGCGCTGCCGTTCTACTTCAAGAACCTGAAGGACGGCCGTCGCTCGGGCATCCTGTTCCCGTCGTTCGATTTCGGCTGGTCCAGCCGCGAGGGTCGCTATGTCCGCGACCTGGGCTACTATTGGGCCATCAACGACTACCTCGATTTCCTCGTGCAGGGCGACTACAACGAGAAGAGCGACATGGCCCTGCGCTCTTCGGTGAACTACGTGAAGCGCTACAGCTTCAGCGGCGGCCTCGACTGGTCGCGGCGGGACGGCCTCGGCGACGACGACTCCAGCCAGTGGCAGATGCAGTGGAACCACAACCAGCCGGCGCTCTTCGATGACTACGCGTTCCGGGCCGACGTGCGCCTGGCGTCGAACAAGCTCAGTCGCAACGAACTGAACAGTTCCGGCACGCGCGACATCGTCAGCGGCCAGTTCAAGTCCAGCGCCTACATCAGCCGCAACTGGAAGCTGGTGAGCGCCAGCCTGAACGCCAGTCGCGACGGCCGCGTGAACGCCGAAGACGGCCTCGACACCACGGACAACCTGCTCTACAGCATGACCCTGCCCTCGCTGGCGCTGAACTTCCGCCAGCTTGCGCTCAAGCCGGCCCTCGGCACCGGCCAGCGAGGCAGCATGTGGGGCGACCTGCTGCGGGCCACCTACTTCCAGCAGGGCTATTCGTTCAAGCAGGATCGTCGCGGCTATGAGGAACACGATGTCCGCGTCGAGGGCGCATCGGGCAACTGGTCGCTGCGGGTCCAGCCGCCCCGCCTGGGAATCTTCAATTTCGGCCTCAACGCCAATGCGCGGCAGTCCTGGCAGCGCGAGACGACCAGCGGACGCCAATGGGTGGTGCCGGCGGGCGGCACCGGCACGTGGCAGCCGCTGGACGGCTCCAGCGAGACCACCAGCCCGGCGGTTTCGTTCGGCGCCTCGCTCGGCACCACGCTCTATGGCCTGTTCCCCGTCGAGTTCGGTCGGCTGCGGGCCATCCGCCACACCGTCCGCATGTCGTCGAGCTGGAACGTGTCACCGGCACTTGGCGACAAGCAGCCGTACAGCACGTCGCTGAGCCTGTCCCTGGACCAGCGCTTCGACGTCAAGTACAGCGCGGCCGGCGGCGACACGACCGAGGCCGACCGCAAGCTGGACGGCGTCATCGACTGGAGCCTGAACACGAACTACAGCCCGAACCGGCCCGAAGGCGAGCGTTGGGGCGACATCGCCAGCGGCCTGACGATCAAGCCGGGCCAGAGCCGCTACCTTCAGCTGAAGGTCAGCAACACGATCGATGCCCGGCGCCTCGCCCTCAAGGACACCCGCTTCAGCTACGGCGTGAACTTCAGCGGCAAGGTGGACCTGGGCCAGGTCCAGGCGGAAGCCGAGCTCCGTCGCAATCCGGCCATCGAGCGGCTGGGGCTCAAGCCGACGGCGGCCGATTCGGCACGGGCCGCTGCGGCCGATTCGGCGCGCGCGGCAGCGTATCAGGAGCAGCAGGAGGAACTGGGGCACTTCAGCGGTTCGAATGCCGATTTCGAGGCCGCCAACCGGCCCGGCATGCCGTCCGGCGGCGACAGCGGCGACCAGACCGAGGGCGGGCGCTACCTGCCGTTCAGCACGTCAGGTTCGCTGTCCTACAGCTACATGAACAGCACCGGCGACCGGCGCGCCAGCGCCAACGTCTCGGCGCGCGCCAATCTGAGCCGGTACTGGGAAGTCACCTACCAGACCTCGTTCGACCTCGTGACGGGGGCGGCGTTGCGGCAGCAGTACACCCTCGGTCGCGACCTGCACTGCTGGCGCCTGGAGTTCAGCCGGACCGTGAGCGAGGTCGACAGCCAGTTCGGCTTCCGCGTCTACCTGAAGTCCATCCCGAGCCTGAAGTTCACCCGTGGCCGCGAGGACTACATGGGCTCGCTCACCGACGGGCTCGGCGGCGGCATGTACTAGCCCGGACCTCCGGGAAGCGCCCGGGCCCGGCCCGGATCGCCCGGCGCCCTACCGGGCTTTTCCATTGACAGGCGACCGCGACCGGCGCTCAGATGTGCCGTGAAGGGGGTGGGCGCTTGAATAAGACGGAACTGATCGAAGAAGTGGCCCGGCGCACCGGCATGAGTGTGGCAGCGGCCCGGCGTACGGTCGATGCCCTGTTCTCGACCGCACCTCGCGAGGGCATCATCGCGGGAGCTGTCGCCAAGGGCGACCGTGTGCAGATCACCGGTTTCGGAACCTTCGAACGCAGGCGCCGCAAGAAGCGGGCTGGCCGCAACCCGCAGACCGGCGACGAGATCGTGATCCCCGGCGGGATGTACCCGGCCTTCTCGGCCGGCAAGAGCCTCAAGGACAGGATCGGAAAATAGCCGGCGCCTGGCCGGGCGGACGATGGGGGCGGCCCTGGGCGCCCCTTCGCCGTACCGCGCCGGCCCCACGCCACCCCACACCCCTGCCGATCCCGCCCGTTGCAACCGGCCTGCCGATCGCGTACCATAAGGAACTTATCCCTCCCCAGCGGGTTGCATGCCTTTCTGACGCGTGCCGCGGGGTGCGTGGAGTCCAGTTCCCGAAAGGTCCCCAGATGTTCCTGAAGACGCGTTGGCGCTCGGTTTTGTGGGTCTGTGTGCTGCTGGCGACGGCCGGTGCACTTGCCGCTGGTGCACTTGCCGCCGGTCCATTTGCCGCCGGTACGCGCGCGGCGACGCCCGCCGGCCCCGAGCCGAAGCACGACTGGAAAGAAGTGACCCTGCTTTACCTGAGCGACGTCAAAGGCAAGATCGAGCCCTGTGGGTGAAAGACCCACCAACGTGGTGGGCTGGCCCGTCGGGCTGCCTTTATGGACAAGGTTTGGCAGGAGAACAAGCAGCTGCTCAATCTCGACGCGGGTGATGTCTTCGGGCAGCGCACCCAGAACGACCGTGAGCAGACGAAGTTCCTGTGCGAGATGCTCGGCACGCTGGGGCTCGACGCAATCGGCCTCGGCGAGCAGGACCTCAACTACGGGCTCGATTTCCTGCGCGAGATGATGGCGCAGCACGGGCTGCCGTTCATCAACGCCAACGTGCGTGAGACGAAGACCGGCGCGCTCATCCTGCCGGAGTACAAGGTCGTCGAGCGGAACGGCGTGAAGTACGGCATCGTCAGTGTCCTGGATCCGGCGCAGCAGATCCTGACGCTGACCGGCGGCGAGGGCCAGTTCACGGTGGCTGACCCCGTGGCCACGTTGCGCGAGCTGCTGCCCCGGGTGCGCAAGGAAGCCGATTCCATCGTCTTGCTCTCGCACCTCGGCGAAACGGGCACCGAGACGCTGTTGAAGGAGATGCAGGGCGTCGACATCTGCATCATCGGCCACTCGTTCCGGAACATCGAGACCGAGCGCGTGATCAATGACACGGCGGTGTTCGGGTCGGCCTACGAAGGGCGCTTCATCGGGCGGGCGAACCTGTTCGTCGAGGAGAAGACCGGCCGCGTCATGGCGATCGACGTGGGCATCACCGATTTCGACGACAAGGCCCCGGACGACGCGGAAATGCTGGCTCGCGTGGAGAAGTTCAAGACCGACCTCGTGGCGTTCAAGGACGCCAAGCGAGCGGCGTACCCGCGCATCCACGGTTCGGAGAAGGAACAGTTCCTCGGTGATCGTGCCTGCTTCACGTGCCACGAAGCCGCGTGGCAGGCCTATGCGTCCTCGGCGCATCGCCGGGCCTACACGAACCTGCGAGGCGACGGGCAGAGCAGCGAGCCGGACTGCCTGGTCTGCCACACGACCGGCTACCAGTACAAGAACGGCTATTCCGACGAGCGGCCGTACAACAGCCTGGTGAACGTGCAGTGCGAGGCGTGCCACGGTTACGGCACGACCCACGCCCGCGACGGCAAGTGGCGGCTCGAAGCGCGCAATTCGTGCGTCACCTGTCACGACAAGGCCAACAGCCCCGAGTTCGACTATGCGACGTATCGGGAGAAGATCAAACACTAGCGCAGTCGTCGCGGTGGCGGCGCTCCTGCTGGTCCTGTCGGGGGTGCGGCCTGCCCGCGCCCTCGACGTTTTCACGCTGTGGCGCCAGCCGCAGGTGCCGCTGCGGCTGGTTGAAGGTGCCTGGGCCGACTACCGCTTCCAGGTCATGGCGGGCGGCAAACAGGAACAGAGCCTCACGCGGGTCGCCTGTCTCGATCGCGCCGGCGGCACGGACGACCAGGCCTGGGTCGTCGAGGTGCTGCCCCTGCGCGAGGAAGCCGACGGCCGGCTCGTGGCGCTGCCCGGCGAAGGCGTCAGGCTGCGCCTGGACAGGCGCCTGCTCGGGCGGCAAGGCAGCCTGCTCGACCATGTCATCAGCGCCCGCCAATGGACCGGGGGCCGCGCCACGGAGGTGACGGCGGCCCAGTTGCGCGAGGATCCGCTGCTGGCCGATTCTTTCAACGAGGAGTTCACGGCCGCCACCGTCCAGGTCGGCACGCCCACGACACGCGTGGTCAAGGGCGTCCAGTACCTGTGCGAGCAGACCGTGATGGCGGCCGCCGATACGCAGCTGGCCACCCTGCCGGCGGGTCGGCTGCGGCAGGTGACGACGCGGGAACTGGCGGCGGCGACGAATAGCGAGCTGCCGTTCCTCGGACTTGCGTATGCTTCCGAGCGCGTCCGTTCAGAATCGACCGTGGAGCCCGCGGGGGGGCGGTTGCGGCCGCCTCCTGGACGTATCCGCGTCGAGATCATGGAGCTCCTGGCCCACGGGACGGGCGCCCGGCCCACTCTTGGGGCGACCAGCGGCCGCGGTGATTGACCCGGTCGGGCCGGGTATGATATGATTACCTCATGCACACCAATGACCTGAGTGCTTTCCGGGCAGAGGCTCACGACTTCCTGCTCGGGCAGCCGAAGCCTTTGCCTACGCCCGCCATCGCCCGACGCCTGTTCGGGGCGCGTCGGCATGAGATGCCGGAAACACAGGTCGTGGTGCGCGCGCTGCTGGCCAGCGACCCGCGGTTCGTCGAGACGCACGACCACAGTTGGACGGTGTTCGACTCGCCGCTGATGACGCTGGCGCTGGAGTCGGCCGAATTCGCCGTGGTCGATCTCGAGACGACCGGCAGTGTGATCGGGGTCGACGAGATCATCGAGATCGGGCTCTGCATCATGCGGGGCGGCAAGGCCGTCGAGTCGTTCTCGACGCTGGTCTGGAGCGATCGTCCCATTCCGCCCTGGGTGGCGCGCCTGACCGGCATTCGCAACGACGACCTCGAGGGAGCGCCGACGTTTTCCGACATCGCCGAGCGCCTGGCGGGCCTGCTCGACGGGCGCGTGTTCGTGGCGCACGATATCCGGTTCGACCTGCCGTTCCTGCGCTGGGAGTTCGCACGGCGCGGCATCGCGCACCCGGCAGTCACCGGGCTGTGCACGCTGCAGCTTTCGCGGCAGTTGTGGCCGGAGCTGGCCAGCCGCAGCCTGCCCGACCTCGCGCGTCGGTTCAACATCTCGCACGAAAACCCGCACCGTGCGGCGGCCGACGCTGCGGCAACCGCGGGCGTGCTCGGCGAAGCCCTGTCGCGCGCCGCGGAGTTGGGGCTCGTCGACCTCGGCGATCTCTACCGCCTCGACGGCATCATGGCTGCCCGCGGTGAGGCGGACGCGGCCCCCCTGGCCTGGCGCGCGGCCGAATCCTGACCAGTCACCACCCATCCCCGAGCCGTTTGCCGCAGCACCCGGTTGACCCGGCGCTGCGCTTGTCTTAGTATCGGCTTCGTTGCGCTGCCGAGCCGCCGCCCCCGGGCGCAGGCGACCGGCGGCGCCGACGCGGAACCGGGAGCCAAGGAGGAGCTTTATGGCCGGCGTCAAGGAAGATGACGTGCTTGTCCGCGATGAGAGTTTCGTGAAGTACGAACGCCTGCTTTCCAAGGCCGAGACCGAAGGCCGGATCGACGGGCCCAACAAGTGCCTGGTGTGCGGCATGCGGTACCTGAACAAGGACGAAGCCGACAACTGCTGCCGGATAGCGCCATAGGGCGTGTCAACCACATGAAGTCCCGGCAATTCTGTTCCGTCTGCAAGCAATGGCTGGACATGGAAGTCGTCCCCACCGGTGATGGGGACGATGACGGTGTCGTCTGGTTCCGTTGCCCGCAGTGCCAGGGCTTCCTGCCGAAGCTCAGCAGCGCCGTCGAGGTGAATCCGGTCGCCGCCGATACGGCAGACGTCGGTGATGACGACTCCGCTGCGGAGCAGGCCGGCAGCGGCGTGGCCTGGACTGTAGCCGCCGCTGCAGCCGGCCGGCCGACACCGATGTCGATATCCTCGACATCGACCTGGCGGAGGCTGCCGCCCTCGCGGCGGATGCCGACGACGTCGATGACGTCGACGATGACGATGAAGAGGCCGAAGATGCGGCTGACGACATCGGCGCGGGCGTGGACGACGATGTCCCGCCGCCCATGCCCGCCGGCGCGACCGCCGCGGAACCGGTCCTCGAATACGCGGCGATGCTGGCGGCGGTCGACCCGGGTGCCGCGATTCCCTACCGCCCGTGGGCGTCCTACGACGTCGGGCAGTGCATCCTGCACCTGGCCTGGAACGACTGCGGCGTCGTTGTCGCCAAGGAGCCCTTGCCGGGCGGCCGGCAGGTGATCAAGTGCTGGTTCCAGGGAGCCGGCGTGGTGCGACTCATCGAGAACGCGCCCCGATGAACGCCGTGTCGGCAACCCGACGCGGTTGTGCGCGGCGGCCGTGCCGGTTTGCTCCCGGAGCCTGGCGGGGCGCGATCCTCCTGCAACTCCTGCTGCTCGTCACGAGCGTCCCGGCCGCGCGGGCGCAGCTTCCCTTCCTCGATGAACTGCCGTCCTGGTCACCGGCCGACACGCTGGCCCACCGCGCCTCGCGTCTCGAAGCCATGCGTTTCGGTGACGGACGCAGCGGCTGGACCGCCGATCGTGTGCTGGTGGACCTCCGGTTGCCGTTCGGCTCGCACGGCGCTTTCCTCGTGCGCCTGCCCTGGGTCCGATTCGACTCCGGTGGACTGTCGGCCCTGGAGCGCTGGCCGACGCTTGCGGGCGCAGAGACGACGGCGGGTTGGCCCGGCGAATCGGTGCTCAGCGGCTTCGGCCAGGTCGAACTGGGTGCTGTCGGGCCGGTGCGGCTGCCGTGGCTGGGCGCGGCCGCAGGCAGCATCGCCGTGGGCGTGCCGCTCGGGCAAAGCCGATTCTATCCGTGGTCCAGTGCCGGCATTCCCGCGCGGGTGGGCCTCACCCGCACGGTCGGGTTCGGCTCCCGCTGGTGGGCCACGGCCGGCGCCGTGTTCGTGACCCATGGGGGCCCCGGCGACGAGGAACTGGGCCCGGAAGCTTTCCCGAACGGCTGGCACACGCGCCTGGAGATCCTGCGGCGGGGCGGCGCGCTCGACCTGCAGGCGGGCTGGGAGCGGCGTGCGCGCGGCGACCGCGAGGAACAGGTGCTGGTGGCCGAGGCCTGGGCGCCCTGGGGCGGCGGTAACCGTGTGGGTCTGCGCCTGGCCCGCGAGATCACCGGTTCGCCCGACCGCGCCGCGGGCTGGGCCGCAGGCGTCCTGTGGCGCCTGGCACCGCGGTCCGCGCCTGCCAAGCTCGCGCCCGGCTCCTCGACCGCCTCCCGCTGACCGGGCCGCGCCCGGGCTGCCACACCGGCGTTTCCCACCCACCCGTTGCAAGTTGCCCGCGCCGACCTTCCGGTCCGATGCGATGGGCGCGACTTCCCTGTGATGACTTGCGCTTTCCTTTACCGGGGCCGCCCTTCCCGGCTGTTCCCGATAATGGCCCGCCGGGTGCCACGGCGCCGCCGAGTCCGCCATTGATCCGCGCTGTCGGGTGCGTCCGCGCCCACCGGAATCACGGGCATGACGATTGCCCCTGGAAGCCCGAGTGGCCGGACCAACCAGCAGCGGAGAGCAACCATGGCCCACGTCCTTCTCATCGGCGACGAAGCGCAATGCGCTCCTATCCGCGCCCAGCTCGTTCGGTGGGGCCTGACGGTGGCCTCGCCGGCGGGCGGTGCGCCGACGCCAGCCAGCGTCGGTGTCGATGCCTGTGACGTGGTGCTCGTGGTCGGCTCCGCTGCCGGCATCCCCGGTCCGGACGCCGTGTCCGATGGTGGGCGGGGGGTGGCTCCGGCCGCTCCCCGCTTGTTCCTTCCGACAGCGGAAATCCCTGTCGACGGCGAGTCTTCGCTGTGGCCGCGGATCCAGGAGGCCTGCAGGCTGGCGCGGGGCCTTCGCGGCCTGCGCCTGCCGGACGGCGCCGACCTCGGAGACGTGGAACCGTGTGAGGACGTGCACCAGGTGGGGCACGAACTGCGCAGCCCCCTGACGGCGATCAAGACGGCGCTCGAACTGATGCAGGGTGACCTGCGCTCATGGCAGGCGGAGCCGGCCGATGTCGAGGCCCAGCTCAGGATGCTGGAGATCGCGCTGCGCAATGTGCGGCGCCTGCACCGCGCCGTGGAATGGAGCCAGATGATGCTGGCCGGGCCGCGGGGCGAAGGAGACCCGATCACGGCCGCCGCGGGCGCCGAGATTCTCGCCCTTGCCGCTCGCGAGCCGGAAACCGGGCTTCATGCCTGCGAGTCCAGCGCCGGCTGACTGACGTCGCCGCAGGGTGACCCGGGAACATCGTGAGCGCCTGCGCCGATCCTTTCGGCGAGGGCGCTATTCCGTTCGTTGCGCGGTCGCGCCGGCGGCGTGTATGATACGCGGACGCCACTCGCGCCGCGGAAGGAACCTCTTGCGACCAGCCGACGACAACGACATCCGGAGCGCCACCCCGAAGCCGCCCGTGCCTGCCGAAGGGGATTCCGCCGACCTCCTTGCGGCCGGCGTCGTCCACGACGTCAACCAGATGCTCGCGGTCATCACCGGGCGCGCCGAACTGCTGCTGCGGCATGCTCCTGAACTGCGCCCGCACCTGGAGGCCATCCTGCTGGCGGCGCGCGAAGCCGGTGGCATGCTTGAACGCCTGGGTGGCGGGGCGGCGCGGACGGCCGGAACGCCCGGGCCGTCGACCGCGGTCGTGGCGGCTGCCGTCAACGATGTCGTGCAGCTGGTGCTGCCGCCCGATGGCCGCTGGCGGGAAGACGGGGCAGGCACGGAGGGCTGGGAACTGTCGCTGCAGGTGGCGCCGACGGCGGCCATCGCCTTGCCGCCCGCAGTGCTGCGCGAAGTGCTGGTGAATCTTTTCTTCAACGCGATCGGCGTGCTGCCCCACGGTGGACGCCTCCAGGTGTCGGCCGAGGTCTCCGCGGGTGTCTGCCGCGTGCAGGTGGCCGACAGCGGCCCCGGCCTGCCCGTGTCCGACCCCGAGGCCGTGTTTGCCGTGGGCTTCTCCACCAGCGGTGCGCCGGGCCGTGGCCTCGGACTGGCGGCTTGCCGGCAGCTCCTGGCGGCGCACGGCGCCTCGCTGGTGGCCGCGCGAGACGGCGGGCCCGGCGCCGTGTTCACCATCTCGGGCCCGGCGGCAGCACCGGATCCGGTTGCGATCGCCGCCCCGGCGACGACGGCCCCCGCGGGGGCGCACGGCCTCGCCGTGGTCGTCATCGACGATGAGCCGGCTGTGCGCGAGATGCTCACCGACGTGCTCGGCGAACTCGGCTGTCGCGTGACCTGTCATCGCGACGGCGCGACGGCATTTGCTGCCGGCGCGCCAGGCGACGCCGCCTTGGCGCTGGTCGACCGGCGACTGCCGGGGCTGGGGGGCCTCGAGGTGGCGGCCGGCCTGCGCGAGAGGCGGGCGTCGCTGGTGATCGTCTTGATGTCGGGCTGGGACCGCGACGAGCCGGTGTCGGCGCCGGCCGTCGTCGATTTCACCGTACGCAAGCCGCTGGCCATGTCGGTCCTGCAGCAACTCCTGGCCGAGGCGCGGGCGCTGCACGAGTCGCGTGTGCGCGCGGAGACGTCTGCTCCCGGAGGCACGTGATGCGTTGGTGTCTGGCGATGCTGTTCTGTGGTTTCGGACTTGTGGCTTCGGCACAGGAAGCGACCGTGCCCACGCCCGGCGGGCAGGAAGCGGCTCCCGAGGAAGGCAATCCGCGCACCGTGCTGGCGCTGGCGCGCCTCGATTCGCTGGCTATCGCTGCGCCCGGCCGCGTCACGGGCCTGGCCTGGATCGGGAGCGACACCCTGGCTGTGCTCGTCGTGCGCGACGGGATCGTCACGGCCGGGGGGCGCCCCGAAGCGCGCCTCGTGCTGCAGGACCGGCGTGGCGCCGTGCTGCGCGACGAGGATGTCACCGGCGTGCTCGACCGCGGGCTGGCCTGGGATGGTCGCGACCTGTGGTCGTGCGGGGACGTCGACGGCGGGGCGTCGCTGGTCTACCGGCTGGAGCCGATCCTGCTGGCGGTGCGGGCCTCCTATCCGACGGCCGGCCATCGGCCCGCCGGGATCTGCCATGACGGTCGCTTCCTGTGGCTCACCGACCGCGATTCGGGCCGACTCGATCGTTTTGATCCGGAGCTCGGCGAGATCACCTGGTCGACGCCGACACCTGCCTTCTCGCCCTGCGGCGTGGCCTGGGACGGCAGCCGCCTGTGGTTGACCGATGTCGGCACCGGGAGCCTGTACCGCCTTTCCGGCTCGCGGCGGGCCTGGAGCGGGACCGTGGCGCCGGCTGATTTCCGGCGGCGCGCCCAGGTCGTGCACCTGGCGCACGATGGCCACGACCTGTGGTACCTGCCGGAAGGATCCCGCTGGCTGGTGAGGGTGCGAATTTTATGACAGGCGGCCTTGACAGGTCGGCCGAGGCATCTTAGTCTGGATTACGAAAACTGTTTTCAATTTCGGCGGCTTTCCGTCCAGACTTCGTGAGGTCCGGCATGCCTGTGAAAAAATACCGGGAGCTCGACGAGACTCTCGTTCGCCAGAAGGAAGCGGCCTTCGCCGACTTCATCCAGAGGAAGGGCCTCAAGACCACGCGCCAGCGGAATACGATCATCTCGACGTTCTTCCGCCTGCGTGGCCACATCTCGGTCGAGGAGCTCCTCAACCAGGTCAAGCAGGCCAACCCGCGGATCGGCTATGCGACGGTCTATCGGACCCTGCACCTGCTGGTCGAGAGCGGGCTGGTGGAGGAAAGGCGCTTCGGCGACGGGCTGGCCCGTTACGAAGGCCATTCCGACGTCGAGCACCACGACCACATGATCTGCCTCGAATGCGGCGAGATCTTCGAGTTCTTCAATCCGCGGCTCGAGGCCCTGCAGGAGAGCCTGGCTGAGGAAAACGACTTCCAGATCTTCCGCCACCGCCTGGAGCTGTACGGTGCCTGCAAGGACAAGGAAGCCTGCTCCCGTCGCAAAGCCCGCGGCAAGGTCGCCGAAGGGGCCGAGTGACGCCGTGAGTGAGCCGGTCGGCCCTGGCTGGCCATCGAAGTCGATTGCGGTGCGCTCGCGGAGAACCTGCGGGCGTTCCGCCGGCAGACAGCCGCCGCCTCCCAGATCCTGGCCGTCGTCAAGGCGGATGCCTACGGGCATGGTCTGGTGCCGGCGGCGTCCGCTTTCCTGTCCGGCGGCGCCGGCCTGCTCGGCGTGCACGCGCTTGCCGAAGGCCGCGCCCTGCGGCAGGCCGGCATCGAGGCGCCGATCATCGTGCTGGGGCCGGTCACCGCCGCGGAAGCTGCCGAGGCGGCGCAGCTGGGCCTCGAGATCACGGTCGGCTCCCTGCCCGGCGTGCGTGCGGCGGTCGCTGCCGCCACTGCCGACCATCCGCTGCTCATCCACCTGAAGGTCGAGACCGGTGTCAATCGCCAGGGGCTCGTCGAGTCCGAACTCGACGAGGCGCTGGCCCTGCTGCTTGCCGCCCCGGGCCTGCAGTTGTCCGGCTTGTCGAGCCATTACGCCGACATCGAGGACACGACCGACCACGCCTTCGCCGAGGAGCAGACGCTCCGGTTCGAGGCGCATCGCGCCCGGCTTGCCGCCGCCGGCATCACCGGACTGCGCGAACACATGAGCTGCAGCGCCGCGGCCCTGCTGTGGGAGCGCAGCCATCGCACGATCGTGCGCGTGGGTATCGGGGCCTACGGTATCTGGCCGTCGCGGGAGACGCGCGTCTCGGTCCGCCAGCAGGGGCGCGCCGAACTCGTGTTGCGCCCGGCCCTGACCTGGAAGGTGATGATCTCGCAGGTGCGCGACGTGCCGGCCGGCCAGACCGTCGGCTACGGGCGCACCTGGAAGGCGATGACCGACAGCCGCATTGCGGTGCTGCCGGTGGGATACGCCGACGGCTGGCCCCGCGCGTTGTCAGGACGCGGGCACGTGCTCGTAGGCGGACGCCGTGCGCCGCTGGTGGGGCGCATCTGCATGAACCTGTGCATGGTCGACGTGACCCATGTGCCGGGCGCAGCGGCGGGCATGCACGCCGTCCTGCTGGGCCGCCAGGGCGAGGAAGTCATCTCGGCCGAGATGCTCGCCGACCTGCTCGGCACCATTCCCTATGAAGTCGTGACGCTGCCCGGCCCCGGCTGGGAGCGCGTGATCATCGAGGCGGGGACGACCCGCAGCCGGGAAGGATGAACGTGTTCGGTCCTCTCCAGAAACTGATGCAGGGCGGGTTGTCGCCCGGCAGCACGCCCCAGGATGAAGCCTCGCGCCTGCGCCTGGCCACGGCCGTGCTGCTGGTCGAGGCGGCTCAAGCCGACAGCGAGTTCCACGATGCCGAGCGTGAGGCCGTCGGCCGCATGCTCCGCGCACGATTCGGTCTCGACGCCGCCGGCGCCGACAGCCTTCTGGCGGCCGCTGAACAGGCGCGCTGGGAAAGCGGCGACCTCTACCAGTTCGCGCGCCAGATCAACGACAGCTTCCCGCTGCCGCGCAAACTGGCCGTGGTCGAGTTGTTGTGGGAAATCGTCTACAGCGACGGCGCGCTCGAGGTGCATGAGGACGCGCTGATGCACAAGATGGGGAACCTGCTGGGCATCCGGCTCGAGGACCTCATGGCGCTCAAGCGCAAGGTCCGCGGCCGGATGCCCGGATAGCCGCCTCAGCCTATCTTGAGTTCGATGTCCTCGGCCTTCAGCAGCGGGAACGCCGCCAGCCGCCGCTTCAACTCGATGACCTGGTCGACGGCGCCGGTGACGGTGCCGCTGCCCTTGGCCTCGAATTCGTGCGCGGGGGAGTAGGCTTCGACGCCCTTCGCGCGCGGGTCGGTACGCACTTCGCGCCGGTAGCCCGCCAGCTTGAGTCCCGCCGGCAGCGCGTTCAGCACGGCCATGATCTCGTCCTCGTACCGCGGCGCGAAGGCGTGGTACTTCAGTTCCATCGTCGCCGAGCGGATGCGCCGGTTGGTGGTGATCGTCAGGCCGGTCTCCGCCACGATCTCGCGGGCCATGCCCTTCAACCAGGCGGCCGTCTCGGCATCGACGATCACGTGGCAATCACCCTCGCGCATCCCGATGATCTCGGCCAGCTTCTCGGCCTTGCCTTCGTGCTGCACCCCGTCAAGGAAGCTGTAGTAGATCGTGGCCTTGCGGCCGGCGCCCAGCAGCAGCCCGCTGAGGAAGGCGCGCACGACCTTCGGTTTGCCCTGGAACACGACTTCGTTGAAGGCGCGGTCGGCGGGCGTCCTGCTCGTGGCCATGGGTCCCCTCCTAGGCGAAGAACAACAGCGTGACGATGACGAAGACCGGCAGCAGCACTGGCGCCGACCACTTGAACAGGTAACCGAAGAAGCTCGGCATGGCGATGCCGGCTTCCTCGGCGATCGACTTGACCATGAAGTTCGGCGCGTTGCCGATGTAGGTCATGGCGCCCATGAAGACGGCGCCGGCCGAGATGGCCTGCAGGTCGTGCACGAATTCCGGGTTCAGCTGCGCCAGCTTCGAGGCGTAGCCGAGCATGCCCGGCACCATCGCCTCGGTGGCGCCCAGGTCGCCGAGCGCGGCGTTGAAGAACGTCAGGTAGGTGGGCGCGTTGTCGAGGAAGCTCGACAGGGCGCCGGTGGCCCAGAAGAACCGGACCGGGCCGTGCACGGCGCCGACCAGTCCGGCCAGCGCGCCTTCGCTGCCGGCCTTCAGGATCGCCAGCGCCGGGATGATCGTGATGAAGATGCCCGCGAAGAGGTAGGCCACTTCCTGGATCGGCGCCCACGAGAAGCCGTTCTTCTCGCGCAGGGCGCGCGACGTGGTCCTCAGCGACAGGATGCCCATTGCGATAATGATGAGGTCCTTGACCCAGTTCTGCAGCGGCACCGCGACCGGGTGGCTGCCGGCGCGGAAGACCGTCACCTCGGGCAGCTTCAGCGAGCCGGAGAGGATCACCGCGCCCATGACGCCGAGCAGGAAGACGATGTTGTGCAGGCCCTCGATGCGCACGCCGCCGTCGTTGTCGTCGGCGACAGGCGGCTTTGCCGTCTCGCGGCGGTACAGCAATGTATCGACCGCGAAGAAGATCGCCAGCACAAGCGCCGTCGCGACCAGCATGTGCGGCAGGAGGGCCTTCGTGACCCAGAAGAACGGCACGCCGTGCAGGAAGCCGAGGAACAGCGGCGGGTCGCCCAGCGGCGTCAGCGAGCCGCCGATGTTGGCAATCAGGAAGATGAAGAAGATCACCACGTGCACCTGCGAGCGACGCCAGGCGTTGGCGCGCAGCAGCGGCCGGATCAGCACCATCGCGGCGCCGGTCGTGCCGATCAGCGAGGCCAGGAAGGTTCCGATCAGCAGCAGCAGCACGTTGACCGCCGGCTTGCCGCGAAGGTTGCCGCCGATGTAGATGCCGCCGGCAATCGTGTACAGGCCCCAGAGCAGGATGATGAAGGGCACGTAGTCGATGAGCACGATGTGGATGATCTCGCGCGACGCTTCGGCAGGGTTCCACAACAGGAACGGCACAGCGAAGAGCAGCGCCCAGAACGCCGATACCTTCGGGAAATGGTGGTGCCAGAAGTGCGGCGCCAGCAGCGGGAACAGTGCGATCGAAAGCAGGATGCAGACGAACGGCACCGCCGACCACAGCGGCAGCAGGCCGACCGGGTTGGCGTCGTGCGCCACGGCGCCGGCAGCGTGGGCCGCGCCTGCCCCATGGCCGGGCTCGGCCGTATGCCCGGTCGACGCGGCGGCAACGCCGCCCAGCATCAGGAACGCGAGGGCCAGAGCCAGCGCCAGTGCGCCCTTGGCGCGCGACGGTTCCCCGCGGCGGCTGCCCTTCGCGAACGGTAGAATCAGCATGGGTGCCTCCGGACCTGTGGGGCGATTGGCGGTTTTCCAGCGGCTAACCGTAGGGTATGATGCGGTGGCTGTCAATTTTTGCACAGCTTCCGGCGCCGGCAGCTGCTTCCTCCGTGCCCCTGCCGCAGGCGTTGCCCTGTTCCGTCCACAGCCACCGAAGGGCCGAGCGTGCGCGTCGTCCAGCTTTCCACGATGCGGGACTTCTACGGGGGAGAAGTCTGCCTGACCAACCTCGCCCGTGGACTGGTTGCGCGCGGACATGACGTCACGTGTGTCGTACGGCCCGATTCCCGGCTCGCAGCTGAACTGCCTGCACGTGGTCTGGCGACCTGCGAACTGCCCCTGTTCGACTGGTACGAGCCGGTTTCCGTGTCGCGCCTGGCCGCGTGGCTCCGGCGCGAGCATGTCGACATCGTCCACGCCCATACGCCCCGCGACTGGTTCATTGCCGCCGCCGCCACCGTGGGACTGCCCACGATCAGCATCGCCACCAGGCACCTGCTGCTGCCGGTGGCCCACGCCCGGTTCAAACGCTCGTTCCTGCGCCGGCTCGGGGCGATGATCGCCGTGAGCGACGCGGTGCGCCAGGTCGCCTGCGGCCTGGTGGCGGACGATCGCCTGGTGACGGTGCCGAACGGGGTCGAACTCCCGGTGCATGCCGCCGACGGGATCCCTGCTGCGGTCGAGCCTCAGGCTCGATCGAGACGACCTGGTCCTCGGGTGTGTGGCGAGGCTGAGCCCGGAGAAGGGCGTTGACGACCTGCTGCGGGCCGTGGCCCGTCTTCAGCGGCGGTGGCCGAACCTGATCGTGCTCGTCATGGGTGACGCGCCGGCAGATTCACGCCATCCAGCCGAGTTGCAACGGCTGGCGCTGGAGCTCGGCCTGGCCCGCCAGGTGCGCTTCTGCGGCTATCAACCCGACGCCGCGACGCTCTGCGCCGCCTTCGACGTGCAGGTTGTCAGCTCGCTGGCCGAGCCCTGCGGCCTGGCCACGCTCGAGGCGATGGCCCAGTCCAGGCCCGTGGTCGTCACCGACAGCGGCGGCAGCCCCGAACTGGTGGCCGACGGCTGCGAGGGCTTCCTGGTGCCACCCGGCGACCCCGAACGGCTGGCGATCCGCCTGGACTGCCTGCTCGATTCGCCCGGGCTCCGCCGCGAAATGGGCCGCCGGGGCCGATTGCGTGTGGAGCGGGATTTCGGGGTCGGCCTCATGGCCGAGCGGACCGAATCGGTCTATCGGGCCGCCCGGGAGCGCAACGCCGGTTGACGTGGCGGCGGCCGGCGAGGCCCCTCGGGGCAATCTCCCACGAATCGGGCGCGGGCGGGCCCATTTGCTGGCGCGAGGCCGGCCCCCGTTATAGATTTGCGGCACATTTCCGGTGTCGGGCCGCCGCCCTCGAACTGGTCGGCGCAGGTCCGGGGCCGGCTCGTGCCTGGCCGTCCGGCCGGGCCCCTACCGGACCCGAGCGTCCCGTCCCTGCCCGCTGGCCGCGCAGGACCCCGGGGCGAGGAGGCGACCCGACCTCATGTCTTCCGACACCAGCGAACTCATCCGGCAGGATGACGTCACCATCCGCTTCGCCGGCGACTCCGGCGACGGCATGCAGCTGACCGGCACCCAGTTCACCGACACGACGGCGAAGGTCGGCAACGACCTCGCGACGTTCCCCGACTTCCCCGCCGAGATCCGCGCCCCGGCCGGCACGCGCGCCGGCGTCTCCGGTTACCAGATCCATTTCAGTTCGGCGGATATCTACACCCCGGGCGATGCGCCCGACGTGCTCGTGGCAATGAACCCCGCCGCGCTGATCATCAACTACAAGGATCTGAAGCCGGGCGGCATCGTTCTGGTGAACACGGGGTCGTTCACCGACAAGGATCTTGAGCGCGCCGACTGCAAGACCAACCCGCTTACCGACGGCTCCCTCTCGGGCTTCCGCGTCATCCAGGAAGATATCAACCAGCGGACGATCGAGGCATTGGCCGGGACCCCGCTCGGCAAGAAGGACGTCCTGCGCTGCAAGAACTTCTTCACGCTGGGGATGATGTACTGGCTGTTCAGCCGGCCCATCGAGCCAACGCTGGAGTGGCTCGTCGAGAAGTTCGGCAAGAAGCCGGACCTGCTGGACGCCAACACGCGCGCGCTGAAGGCCGGCTACAACCACGGCGAGCTCCTGCGCCTGTTCCAGGGTCGTTACGAGGTGCCGAAGGTCGACAACGTCGAGCCCGGCATCTACCGCAACATCATGGGCAATCAGGCTGTGGCCCTGGGCCTGGTCGCGGGCGCCGAGCTGGCGGGCCTCAAGGCCTTCCTTGGCTCGTACCCGATCACGCCGGCCACCGACATCCTGCAGTACATGTCGCTGATGAAGAACCACGGCGTCATCACCTGCCAGATGGAGGACGAGATCGCCGGTATCTGCACGGCGATCGGCGCCTCGTTCGCCGGCCACCTGGGCATCACGACCACCTCGGGTCCCGGCCTCGCGCTGAAGACCGAGGCGATGGGCCTGGCGGTCATCACCGAGCTGCCGCTGGTCATTGTCAACGTGCAGCGTGGCGGTCCCTCGACGGGCCTGCCGACCAAGGTGGAGCAGGCCGACCTGCTGCAGTCGATCTTCGGCCGCAACGGCGAGGCCCCCATCCCGGTGGTCGCCTGTTCCTGCCCGGCCGACTCCTTCGAATGCGCCGTGGAGGCCTGCCGGATCGCCGTCGAGTACATGACGCCGGTGATCCTGCTGAGCGACAACTACATCGCCAACGGCGCCGAGCCGTGGAAGCTGCCGGCGATCGAGGACCTGCCTCACTTCGAGGTCAAGTTCGTCACCGAGCGCGAGGGCTACACGCCGTACACCCGCGACGCCAAGCTGGCGCGCGCCTGGGCCAAGCCCGGCACGCCCGAGCTGATGCATCGCATTGGCGGCCTCGAGAAGGATGCGCATACGGGCAACGTCTCCTACGATCCGATGAACCACCAGATCATGTGCGAGACCCGCCTGGCCAAGGTGATGGGGATCCGCGACTCGATCCCGACGCCGACCTACTACGGGCCCGACGCGCCGGACCTGCTGGTCGTCGGCTGGGGCTCGACGTACGGCGCCATCCGCAGTTCGGTCGAGGCCCTGCAGCGCGAGGGCAAGAAGATCGGACGGCTGCACATGCGGCACATGTACCCGCTGCCGCACGGGTTGCCGGAGATCTTCGCGAGCGCGCGCCGCATCGTCGTTCCCGAGATGAACTTCGGGCAGGCGGCGCGACTGCTCACGAGCGAGTACCCGCAGTTCAAGTTCGAGACGCACTACAAGGTTCAGGGCAAGCCCTTCTTCGCGCCCGAGCTGAAGGCGCACTTCCGCAAGATCCTGGAGGAAACGGCATGAGCGAGATCCAGCAGTTGAAGGCCAAGGACTTCAAGTCGGATCAGGAGATCCGCTGGTGTCCGGGTTGCGGGGACTACTCGATCATCGCCGGTGTCCAGGCGGTGCTGGCGGATATCGGCGTGGCGCGTGAGAACGTGGTCATGGTGTCGGGCATCGGCTGTTCGAGCCGCTTCCCGTACTACATGGAGACCTACGGCTTCCACAGCATCCACGGCCGCGCCAATGCGATCGCCACCGGCGTCAAGGTTGCCAACCCCGACCTGCAGGTCTGGGTCATCACCGGCGACGGCGACGGCCTGTCGATCGGCGGCAACCACATGATCCACTCGCTGCGGCGCAACGTGGACCTGAAGATCATCCTGTTCAACAACGAGATCTACGGCCTGACCAAGGGCCAGTATTCGCCGACGTCGCCGCAGGGCCTGAAGACGAAGACGTCGCCGTTCGGCTCGGTCGACGCCCCGTTCAACCCGCTGCAGCTGGCCCTCGGCTCCGGCGCCACGTTCGTGGCCCGCACCCTGGACACCCAGCCCAAGCACATGAAGGAAGTCCTGGCGGCCGCGGCGGCCCACAAGGGCGCGGCCTTCGTCGAGGTCTGGCAGAACTGCGTGATCTTCAATGACGGCGCGTTCAAGGACTGGACGGACAAGACGACGCGTGACGAACAGACGATCATGCTCCAGCCCAACCAGCCCATGGTCTTCGGCAAGGACCAGGACAAGGGCCTCAAGATCGACGGCTTCGCCCTCAAGGTGGTGCCGGCGGCCGAGGCTTCTGTCTGGGACCCGACCGTCGACTCGGCGGGTCCGGCTTTCGTCATGACCCAGCTCGATGCGGACCCGACCATGCCGCGTCCGTTCGGGGTCTTCCGCTCCGTGCAGCGGCCGACGCTGGACGAGCTCGTGCGTGAACAGATCACCACCGTCACGCAGAAGCGCGGCCCCGGCGCGCTGAAGGACCTGCTCTACACGTCCGACTGCTGGACGGTGGGCTAGGAACCGGAAGGTCGGTAGCGAAACCGGCCGGCCCGACGCCCGGAAACGCCGCCCCACGGGGCGGCGTTTCCTTTTGGGGCCCGCGTGGGAGGGGGCGCCGAGCCCGTCATTGCCGCCGCACGGCGGCCGGGTTATGCTTGCGGCGGGCGGGGCGCTGCGCCGCTGCGGCGCCCGTGGACACGATCGGAGGACGATGAGAATCGGCGACTGGCAGTTCCAGGCCTTCCATGACGGGCGCTTCAAGCTCGACGGCGGCGCCATGTTCGGCGTCGTGCCCAAGGTGTTCTGGGAGAAGGAACACCCGGCCGACGCGAGCAATCGCATCGACCTGGACCTGCGCTGCCTGCTGGCCGAGTCGGGCGATCGTCGCGTGCTCGTGGACACGGGCATGGGCGACCGCTGGACGGAGAAACAGGTCGGCATCTACAGCATCGAACGGCGTCCCCGGCAGCTGACGGCCGAACTGGCCGAGGCCGGCATCACCCGCGAGTCGATCACCGACGTGGTCCTGACACACCTTCATTTCGACCACGCGGGCGGAGTCCTGCGCCAGGGCGAGGATGGTCTGGAGCCCGTCTTCCCGAACGCGCGGCACTGGGTGCAGAAGCGGCACTGGGACTGGGCGCACGACCCGAGCGAGCGCGACCGCGCGAGCTTCCGGAAGGACGATTTCGCCCTCCTGGAATCGCGCGGGCAACTGCAGATGGTCGATGGTGCCACCGAGCTGTTCCCCGGCGTCCGCGTGACGCCCGTCAACGGCCACACGACCGGCCAGCAGCTCGTCGAGTTCCACACCGGCCAGGGCGTGCTCGTCTTCGTCGGCGACCTGATCCCGTTCCTCAGCCAGCTGCACGTGCCGTGGATCATGGGCTTCGACCTGAACCCGCTGCTGACGGTCTCCGAGAAGAAGAAGTTCCTGACGCGTGCTGCGGAGGACGGCTACGTCCTGGTCTTCGAGCACGACCCGCGTTTCGAGGCCGCCACCGTGCAGTTCAGCGAGGGCCGGTTCCAGCCCGGCGAGGTCTTCACGCTGGCAGCCGGCCGCCCGTCCGGCGGGGCGGCATCGTGAGCGACAACACGAGCGACATCACGGGCGACCGGCGCCCGGACGACGATTTCCCGCTGCTGTCGGCGGAGCCGGCGGTTGCCGATGCCGGCGGCCTGACAGCCCGCAAGCCGGAGTGGCTGCGGATGAAGCGCCAGGGCGGGGCCGACTACAACGACCTCAAGCGCCTGCTGCGCACGTCGCGCCTGAACACCGTCTGCGAGAGTGCCAACTGTCCCAATCGCGGCGAGTGCTTCAGCAGCCGCACCGCCACCTTCATGTTGCTGGGCGATGTCTGCACGCGGCACTGCACGTTCTGCAACATTCCCGGTGGCCGCGTGGCGAAGGTCGACGATGACGAACCGAGGCGTGTGGCCGAGGCGGTCCGTGAACTGTCATTGCGTTTCGCGGTGGTCACGTCCGTCAATCGCGACGACCTGCCGGACGGCGGCGCGGCGCATTTCGCCTCGACGATCCGCCAGATCCGCCGCCTGAATCCGGGCTGCGGCGTCGAAGTGCTCATTCCCGACTTCATGGGCGATCCCCTGGCGCTCGAGACGGTGCTGGAGGCACGGCCCGAGGTGCTCAACCACAACCTCGAGACGGTGCCCCGGCTCTACCCGGCGCTGCGGCCGCAGGCGGACTATCGCCGGTCGCTGCAGGTGCTCAGCCGCGCGCGCCAGTGGGCCGACGGTTTCGAGGCCGCCGTCCGGGTCAAGACCGGCATCATGGTCGGCGTCGGTGAGACCTACGACGAGGTGCTCGACCTGATGCGCGACGCCGCAGCGCATGGCATCAGGACCCTGACCATCGGCCAGTACCTGCAGCCGACCGCGCAGCATCATCCGGTCACCCGCTGGGTCACACCGGACGAGTTCGACCGCTATGCCGAGGCCGGCCGCGCGCTCGGGATCGAGTGGGTCGAGTCGGGCCCGCTCGTGCGCTCCAGCTACCACGCGCGCGAGCAGTCCGGGGTGGATGAGCGTTCATCCGGCTCCACGGGCGCCGCCGGCGCCGGCGCCGGATGACCGCCGGCCGCCGCTGGCTCACGTGGGCGGCCCTGGCCTACGCCGCGATCCTCCTGGCTGTCTTTCTCGGCCTGCGCCACCTCTACGACGGTTCCCGCCAGAAGCTCGACGAAGC
Organism: bacterium; assembly: GCA_016703265.1. Taxonomy (NCBI): domain Bacteria; species bacterium. Next base: position 324,741 of record JADJCK010000006.1, on the reverse strand, counting down.
CATGGGGCAGCGCCTGCTGGGTGTGGCCCGCAGCGTCGCGACGCTCTGCGACGGCCAGCAGGTCTTCCTGGCGACGGTCGCCGACAGCGGCGGCACGGCCTACCTCGAGGACCTGGCTGCCGTCTGTGCCGACATCCAGCGGGCCGAGTCCCTGGCCGAGATCACGTTGACCGATGCCGAATCGGGCCTGGTCCTGATGAGCACGTCACCGGCGTTGCGGGTCGGCGAGGCGAACGCGTTCCTGGCCCTGGATCCTGGGGCCGTGGCCGCGGCGCGGGGCGGCGTGGCCGCTGCGGGGCCGCTCTACCGTTCGCCGCACGCGTCCGGGACGTTCCAGAAATCGGCGCACGCTCCCGTCTTCAATTTCTCGGCTGAGGGCACCTACCAGGTCGGCGTGCTCACGGTCAGCGGCAACCCCGATTTTTTCGCCGCCCTCGAACGCCTGCGCCGGGCCGCGGGATTGACGGTGGCCGTGGTCCTGGCCGTCCTGGCGGCGCTCGGGGTGGCCCTGCAGCGGATCGTCGCGGCGCTCGGACGCGCGCGCGAGGCTGCCCGCCGGCAGGAGAACCTGGCCGCCATGGGGCGCATGACCGCCGGCATCGCCCACGAGATCCGCAATCCCCTGGGCATCATCCGCGGCGCCGGGCAACACCTCGAGCGCGTCCTGTCCGACGCGGGCATCCAGGACGAGGTGGCGACATTCATCCCCGAAGAGGTCGATCGCCTCGATCGCATCCTGAACGGCTACCTGTCGTTCGGCACCGACCAGCCGGGGCCGGCCGAGGATTTCGACGTCGTGGCCGTCATGTCGCGCGGCGTGCGCCTTGTCGCCGACGAACTGGCAACCACGGGCGTTACCGTCTCGGGCCCGGGCGTTGCCGGGTGCGGGCTGGTCCGCGGCGATCCGCGTCGATTGCAGCAGGTGTGCCTCAACCTGCTGCTCAACGCGCGCGATGCGATGCCGGGCGGCGGGCTGGTGCGGATCGACTGCGTGGAGTCCGCGGACGGGTCACAGGTCCTGGTGACGGTCGCCGACGAGGGGACCGGCCTTGGCAGACTTGACCGGCAGCGCCTGTTCGAGCCCTTCCGCACCACGAAGGAGAAGGGCAGCGGGCTGGGGCTGGCCATTTCGCGACGCATCGTGGAGGATATGGGCGGCTCGCTGGAATTGCGCGACCGGTCCGACCGGCGTGGCGCCGTAGCCGTGATCACGCTGCCGCTGCTGCCGGCCCGGGACGGCATCTGAAGGACTTTGAAAGGACGCGGACTTGGCCAGGCTGTTGATCGTCGATGATGAACCGAAACTCGTGGTTTTGCTGAAGTCTGCCCTGGCGCATCGGGGCCATGATGTCGTCACCGCCGCCGGCGGCGCCGAGGCTCTCGCGATGTTGCCCGGCGGCCGCTTCGATGTCGTGCTGACCGACCTGCGCATGGAACCGGTCGACGGCATGGCCGTGCTGGCCGGCGCCCGTGAACACAGCCCCGACACCGCGGTCGTCATCCTGACGGCGTACCCCGAGGTGAAGGGTGCGGTCGAGGCCCTGCAACAGGGCGCGCACCACTACCTGACGAAGCCGTTCAACTTCCAGGAAGTGGCGCACGTCGTGGAAGGCGCTGCCGCGGCCGTCGGGCTGGCGCGCGAGAACCGGGCGCTGCACCGCGCCGTGGCGCAGCTGGGCGGCGGGCCCGAGGTCGTGGGTTCGGCGCCGGCGACGGTGGCCCTGCGCGGCCTGATCGCCCAGGTGGCTCCCTCGGACGCCACGGTGCTGATCCGCGGCGAGAGCGGCACCGGCAAGGAGGTCGCGGCGCGGGCACTGCATGCGGCCAGCGGGCGTGCTGCCGGTCCCTTCGTTGCGGTGAACTGCGCGGCGATCGCCGAGACGCTGCTGGAAAGCGAACTGTTCGGCTACCGGCAAGGCGCCTTTACCGGCGCCGACCGCGATCGCGAGGGGTTGTTCGAGGCTGCGCGGGGCGGCACGCTCCTGCTCGACGAGATCGGCGAAGCAGGCGCCGCGGTGCAGGCGAAACTTCTGCGCGTGCTCGAGGAACGCAAGATCAACCGCGTCGGTGATCCCCTCGAACGTCAGGTCGATGTGCGCGTGATCGCCTCGACGAACCGCCCCTTGGAAGAAGCGATTCGGGCCGGTGCGTTCCGCGAGGATCTCTACTATCGGCTGCTCGTGTTTCCGCTCGACGTGCCGCCGCTGCGCGAGCGCCTCGATGACATCCCGCTGCTGGCTGCGCATTTCCTGGCGCGCATCGGCCGCAGGGAGAATGCCCTGCCCGAATCGGCGCTGCCCCGCCTGCGCGCGCACGCCTGGCCCGGCAACGTGCGCGAGCTGCGCAACCTGGTCGAACGCGCGCACATCCTGGCCGGGCCGTCCCCGCTGGCCGACAGCCACGTGCAGCTCGATGTCGGCGGGCGAAGCCGCACCCCGGCGCCGACCCTGCCCGAGGATCTCGACCTCGAGCGCAATGCGCGTGCTCTCATTACCGAGGCGCTGCGACGCGCGGGCGGCAGCAAGACGGCGGCCGCGCAGATGCTGGGCATCACACGGCGGGCCATGTACTCGCGCATGAAGATGCTCGGGATGGACGCCGGTCATGAGCAGTAGCCGGCTGTTCCCTGCCGCGCGTCAGCGTACTCCCAGGTACGCAAGCGGCCATCGCCGGCATTGTGGTTGCCGTTAGCCTGTTGTAACAGATTTTGCAGCAACGTCTTGCGAATCATCGGGGGGCGTCGACACTGGCACAGGCCGTGCATGATCCCCGGGTTGGCCCGAGATCTGGTCAGGAACGGGAAGCGAGGCGGCTCATGAAAGCCTGCAGGCTGAGAGGGCACCGTGGCAACAGTTGGCGGGGTATCGGGGCCGCACCGGTGTTGTCGTTGGTCCTGGTCCTGTTCCTCGGGCTCCCGCTGGCCGGCGATGTCCACGCGCAGGGCGCCGGTGAGGAGTTGCGGGCCTACCTCGACCGCACCGATGAACTGCTCGACTGGGCCGGTGACCTGGTGGGCCAGAGCGGCAGCGACCAGGCGCGGCGTGTGCTGGACCGTGCAAGCCAACTGCAGGAGCGGAGCCGGGACCTGATGTCGCGCCAGAGGCCGCTCGACGCGTTCGCCGTGGGGCGACGGGCCCGGGACGCCATGTGGCATTCGGTGCGCCTCGCGCGGGACGCTGCCGGCCTCGAGGAGCGGCTCCGGCTGCGTCGCGAGCGTTTCGATGACCAGTACGGACAACTGGCGGAGCGAGCCCGCGAAGGGGCACCCGGTCGCGCTTCCGACCTGCTTGAGCAGGCGCAGGAACAGGCCCGCCGCGCCGGCGAGCGCACCACGCAGGGCGACCTGCAGCTGGCCTTGAAACTCCTGGAGCAGGCTGACGACCTGTTGCGCAAGGCGGCGCGCCTGCTGGCCGAGGGCGCCGGGCCGGAGCGGCTGCGCCAGGACCTGGAGCGGACGCGGCAACTGGTGGACGACGCGGAGTCCCGCCTGTCCGGTGCCGACGCCGGCGTCCTGGCAACCGTGGCCGAAGCCCGAACGGCGCTGGAGCGGGCAGAGGAAGCTGCGTCTGCCGGCGAGCCGGGCCTGGTGCTGCAGCATGCGGCCCTTGCCCGTCGCCTGGCGCAACGGGCGCTGGCCGAGGCCGGTGAACGCCCCGATGCCGAGGCGGTGTCACGCCTGCTGGCCCGTTTCGACGAACGAGCCGGCGAATTGGCCGGAGCGGTGCGTGACGCCGGCGACGGACCCGGGTTGCGGGCGTTCGAGCGGGCGCTGGAACAGCGCGAGGCCGCGGCGCGAGCACTCAAGGAAGGACGTCCCGGCGTGGCCCTGCGGCATCTCCGCTCCGCCCACGAACTCCTGGAACAGGCCGGGCGGGGGCTGCGCTGACACCATGCCGGCGCGTTCCCACCTGGCAATCCTGGTTCTTCTCGGTGCGCTGCCGGTCGGCGCGCCGTCTGCGCGCGCGCAGGTGGCGCCTGCCGGCCCTGCCTGGTCGTGGGACGCCGCCGTCGGCTACGACAGCTTCACCCACACCTACGCCCTGGCCGACGCCGACACCAGCGAGACCGTCAGCGAACTCCGCGTGCAACTGGGCTGGGAGGGCCGTTCGGCGCCCGGATCGCGCCGCGCCTGGCGGCTGCGCGTGGAGGGCTCGGCGGGCAGCGACCTCTACCGGGAGAGGCTCGAGGCGGACTGGCGCGGGGTGGACCACGGCGGGGTGACCCGGGTGCGCGCCGGTGTGCGCGTCCACGGCCTGCAGTACCGCGGCGTCACCGACGACTCCGGATCGAGCGACCAGTTGGAAGGCCGCCTCGACGGCCAGGCCGTGCCGCTGGCCCGCGAAGGCGGCGAGTTGTTCGTCCAGGGCTGGGCCACCTCGACGGCGTTCGCGCGCAGCTCACCGCTGGAGCAGAACCTGCGGGAGGTGGGGTTGGGCGCCGGCGTCCGTTCGCGGGGCCTCGGCGAGGCGACCTGGCTGCTGGCCATCCGGAACGCGTCGCGCACGTACCCCGATTCCACCGTGATCGATCGCCGCTCGTGGAGCGTGGAGGCGGATGCCGCGCGCGCCCTCGGCGAGGGAGGCTCGGCGCGCCTGTACCTGCGCAGTGAACATCGCCTTGCCGCCGAGACGACCGTGCGTCCCGACGCCTGGCTGCATTGGCTGGATGCCGCCGGCCACCTGCCGGCGGCCGGGGGCGAACTGGTGCTGGAAGCGCAGGCCGAGCGCTGGGACTACGGCAGCACCACCGATGCCTACCAGGACAGCTGGCGCCTGGCCGGGCTGGCCGGCGTCCGGTGCGGCGATGTGCTGTCCCTGCAGTGGCTCCTCGGCCTGGCAGCCGAGCGCTTCGACACCGGCGAATCCTCCGAATCGTACACGCAGGCCGGGTTACGCGGCGGGCTGGAGGCGTTCGGCTCGCGCCTGTCCGGTTCCTGCACGGTCGAGTACGGCCGTCGCGACCATCGTGAGCCGACTTCCGGTGACGAATGGACGCCCTGGACCGATTTCAACTACTGGCGCCTGTGGCTGCTGGCGGACTACCGGCTGGCGGCGGACCTGTCGCTCTCGGTCCTGGGCAGCTGGGAGCCGGAACGGCACGCGGAACCCGCGGATGATGTCTCACTCGGTTTCGCCAGTCTGCGGCTGGTCTGGCGGCCCTGACGGCGGGCCCCCGGGGGCGGATGAGCCGGTCCTCAACGCGGGCTTTCGTCCGCGGCGCTCCACTGCTATCATGCCGCTTCCCGTATCGGTCCGTCGCATCCCTCCCGGAGCAGTCCCGTCGTGCCCGCAGTGCAGTTCGTCCGCGAGACCCTGCTCGACAGCCGTTCACCGGCCTGCTGGTGGCGTCATCCGGGGATGGCGGCGCGCGTGATCGGTGGCGCCGTCGAGAACCTGGCGCTGGCGGCGCTGGATCGGCCCCGTCGGGCCGCTACCCGCGAGTGCCCGGTGTGCGGCTGGCGCGGCCGGAGCTTCCGCAACTTCCTGTCCGGCGACGAGGTGATCCGGCACTGCATCTGCCCGGGATGCGGCGCCTTCGACCGGCAGCGGCTGCTCGTGCTGGGCGTGCGCGGCGAACTGGCCGCGCGCGGCCGGGCGCCCGCGACGATCGTCGGGTTCTCGCTGTCGCCGGCGCTTCGATTCCTGCTCGAGCACGAAGGCCTGGCCCGCTGCTTCCGGTGCGACATCGACGCTGGCGATCCCCGCTTTGCCCCCGACTTCGCGGCCGACCTGCGCCGCACGCCGCTGGGCAACGGTACGGTGGACTGGGTCTTCTGCAGCCACGTCCTGGAGCACATCGCCGAACTGGACATGTGCATCGACGAACTCCAGCGTGTGCTGGTGCCCGGCGGGACCGCCTGGCTCCAGGTGCCGCTCGAGCCGGGACTGGCGCACAGCCGTCGCATTCCCATCGACCGTTACCGGGCCCACGCCCACGCCTGGCAGTTCGCGCCCGATTTCGGCGCCTTGCTGGAACGGCCGGGCTGGCAGGTCACCGAAGTGGTCGCGCGCGATGCCGTTACGGCCGCGGACCGCACCCGGTTCGGCATCGACCCCGACGAGCGCTACTGGATGGCGCGCAAGCTGTAGCCCATCGTCAAGATTCCCGGTTCCCGGCCGATCACCGCTTACGGCAGAGGCGCATCTGCCGCGCTTCCGGCGCCGACCCGGCGCTGCGATGCCCAGTTCCCGGGCCGGGGTGGTCACGCATGAACTCGTCGGCGGTCTTCGAGCAGATCGAGAAGATGGGCGACCTGCCCAGCCTTCCGCAGACGCTGCTGGGCATCCAGAAAGTGGCCGCCGACAGTAAGTCGTGCGCCGACGACCTGGCCGCCAGCGTCCTCAACGACCAGGCCTTGACGTTGCGCGTGCTCAAGGTCGTCAACAGCGCGTTCTACCAGCGCCGCAACCAGGAACAGATCCGCACGGTGCGGCGCGCCGTCATCGTCATGGGCTTCGAGGCTGTCTGCAAGCTGGCGCTCGGGCTCTCGGTATTCGACATGATGAGCAAGCTCTCGCGTTCGCCATACCTTTCCACGATCACGCGGCATTCGCTGGTCTGTGCGGGGTTCGCCCAGGTGCTGGCCGAGGCCTCGCGCAAGGTCGCGCCGGAAGAAGCGTACGTGACCGCGCTCGTTCACGACATCGGCAAGGTCGTGCTCCTCGAGTGCTCGCCCTCGCACATGGACCTGGTGCTGCGCGACATGACGGAAGGCGAGCCCTCGCTGGAGGCCGAGCGCCGGCACTTCGGCATCACCCACGATCGGGCCGGCCGGCGGCTGGCCGCCCGCTGGAAGCTGCCGGTCGAGCTGCAGAACGCGATCGGCGATCACCACGACATCGATCCCCTGCATCCGCCCCGCGACCTGGATCCGCTGCTGGGCGTCATCGTCTACGCCGACGCCATCAGCCACTTCACCTGCGAACCGGAACTGCATGTGCGGGAACAGGCGGTCACGCGCGCGGCCGCCCGCGCGCTGGGGATTCCCGGCGCGCGCATGGAGGAGATCCTGCTGCGCGCTGCCGACGAGATCGCCGAGCTGGCCGCATGCATCGGGCACGGCGTCGGCGACCTGATGGACTACGGCCAGCTGGTCAATCGCGCCGGCAGCGCCGTGGTGGCCCCGGCGGCGATACCGCCGGCAGAGCTGGCGCGCCGCACCGCGGCGCAACTCGAACTCTACCGGCGCGTCGGTTCCGGGATCGCCGACGATTGCGATGGCGACGAACTGCTGGAAGCCATCCTGGACGGTGCCGTCGACATCCTCGGCTTCAAGCGCGTGGTCCTGTTGACGGTCGACCAGCGGACCCGCAGCCTGGTGCCGGCCTTGTGCGCCGGCGAGGGCGCCTTGGAACTGGCGCCGCACCTGGCGCTGCCCCTGACGCGCAGCTCGGGTGCGCTGGCCCTGGCTGTGCTGGAGCACCGCGCCTTCCACGTGCCGATGGCGGCCAGCCCCGCCTATCAGGGCCTGGCCGGCACGGAACTGCTGGCAGCCGCCCGCTGCGCCGGGTTTGCCGTAGCGCCGGTCTCGACGCACGGGGGCGTGCTGGCGGTTCTCTACGGCGACGCCGGTCCCGACGGCGCCGACATCGTGGCCGAGCAGGCGAGCGAACTGGCCGGGCTGGCCACGCAGGCGGCCCTGGTGCTCGGCACCTGCCGCCCGTCGCCTGCGGTTTGACCGGGACCCGGCCCGACTTGGCTGCCCGCCGCACGCGTGCTATCTTCCCTCGTTCCCTGTGCGCCGCTCCAGGCGTCGCCACGACTCCCGCAGCCCGGAAAGAGGGTTCGGCATGGCCGAGATCTGCAAGCGTTCGGACGACTACAGCCGCTGGTACCAGGACGTCATCCAGGCCGCCGAGCTGGCCGACAACAGCCCGGTGCGCGGTTGCATGGTCATCCGTCCCAACGGCTATGCCATCTGGGAGAACATCCAGCGGATCCTCGACGCGAAGTTCAAGGAGCTCGGGCACGTCAATGCGTACTTCCCGCTGCTGATCCCGAAGAGCTTCCTCGCGCGCGAAGCCGAGCACGTGGAGGGCTTCGCCAAGGAATGCGCCATCGTCACGCACCACCGCCTGAAGCAGGTCACGGTGAACGGCAAGACGACGGTGATCCCTGACCCCGACAGCAAGCTGGAGGAGGAGTACGTCATCCGCCCCACCAGCGAGACGGTCATCTGGGACATGTACCGCAAGTGGATCCAGAGCTATCGCGACCTGCCCATCCTGATCAACCAGTGGGCCAACGTGATGCGCTGGGAGATGCGCACGCGCATGTTCCTGCGCACGGCCGAGTTCCTCTGGCAGGAAGGCCACACCGCGCACGCCACGGCGGCGGAGGCCCGTGCAGAGACGCTGCAGATGCTCGATGTCTACAGCTGGTTCGCCGAGGAGATCCTCGCCATGCCGGTGATCAAGGGCGTCAAGACGGCGAACGAGCGCTTTGCCGGCGCCGTCGAGACGTTCTCGATCGAGGCGATGATGCAGGACGGCAAGGCGCTGCAGGCGGCCACGAGCCATGACCTGGGGCAGAACTTCGCCAAGGCCTTCGACGTGAAGTACCAGGATGCCGAAGGCAAGGTCGAGCACGTGTGGGCCACGAGCTGGGGCATGAGCACGCGCATCATCGGCGCCCTCATCATGACGCACAGCGATGACGAGGGCCTCGTGCTCCCGCCGCGCATTGCCGGCACCAAGGCCGTGATCGTGCCGATCTGGAAGAACGAGGAAGAGATGGCGCAGGTCTGCGCCGCGGCCGAAGGCCTGGCGGTCCAGCTGCGCGCGGCCGTGGGCCCGGTGCACGTTGACAAGCGCGACAACATGCGGCCAGGCTGGAAGTACGCGGAGTGGGAGCGCAAGGGCGTGCCCCTGCGCATCGAGCTCGGGCCCCGCGACCTGGCCGGCCAGCAGGTGATGATGGTGGCCCGCCACGACCGGAAGAAGGAGGCCGTGGGTTTCCAGCAGCTGGCCGAAGCGGTGGCCGCGGAACTGGCGCGCATCCAGCAGGACCTCTTCGACCGGGCCCTGCAGCGCCGGCGCGAGAACACGCACGTGATCGATTCCTGGGAGGCGTTCCTGGCGCTGTTTGCCGGCCCCGGCGGCTTCGCCGAATGCCACTGGTGCGGCGACGGCGACTGCGAGAAGGCGGTCCAGGAAGAGACGAAGGTCACCATCCGGAACCTGCCGCTCGTCCGCGACGAGACGCCCGGCAGCTGCGTGCACTGCGGCAAGCCGTCCATCGGCCGGGTGGTCTTCGCGCAGTCCTACTGACCCCGCGTGCCGGGCTGTCGCGGCGTTGAATGCTTCTGTTCATAATGAAGAGGTAAATGACAGGCGCCCGCCGTATCCCGGCGGGCGCCTTTTTGTCCCGGATGCGGCTGCGATCAGCTGCCGCTCGTGAAATTGATGACCTCGACGGTCCGGCCGAACCCGTTGATTGTATAGCCGACCGGTACGCCGCCCTGGAGAATGGCCACGATGCCGATCTGCCCGGTCGAGGCCGCGGGAGCCCCGAACTGGGGTTCGCTGATGGCGGTGGTGTAGGCATTGTCCAGCAGGGCGCCGCCCGGCAGCAGGGGCTGGAGATCCGCGCCGGCGTCCGAATAGATCCCGTTGTTCCTGACCGCGTAGTCCTCGGCGGCCAGCTGCAGGGAATGGGAATGCGTCCGCACCTTGGCCTCGCGGGCCCGGTCCTGCATGCTGATGAAGTTCGGAATGGCGATCGAAGCCAGGATGCCGATGATCACCACCACGATCATCAACTCGATCAGGGTGAAACCTTCGCTGTGCTTCATGGGTGCTTCCTCCTGCGGGCGTCAGGAAACCAGATCTCCGGGCTGTATCGGCAGGTTGCCGAAAAACTGTAGGGTTATCCCCGCGGGGGCGTCCCCCGGGCTTTCCGAAGCCCGTCCCAGCGATTAAATTGTCCGGGCGATCCGGGTGCCCGCCGGGCCCCGGCAATTTCCGGTACGCGCCTGTCCAGGAGGATGGTTCCGATGGAGACGTTCTGGATCGACCCCTTCGCCACCGAGCAGTTCCGCCACAAGGTGGGCCTGGCCGAAATGCTGAAGGGCGGCGTCATCATGGACGTGACCAATGCCGAACAGGCGAAGATCGCCGAGGAGGCCGGCGCGGTCGCGGTCATGGCGCTCGAACGGATCCCGTCGGAGATCCGCAAGACCGGCGGCATCGCCCGCATGTCGCAGCCGGCGATGATCCGCGAGATCCAGAAGGCGGTCTCGATCCCGGTCATGGCCAAGGCGCGCATCGGCCACTTCGCCGAAGCCCAGATCCTGCAGGCCCTGGGGGTCGACTTCATCGACGAGTCCGAAGTGCTCACGCCGGCGGACAATGCCAACCACATCGACAAGCACCAGTTCACGGTGCCGTTCGTCTGCGGCTGCCGGAACCTGGGCGAGGCGCTGCGCCGCATCGGTGAAGGCGCGGCCATGATCCGCACCAAGGGCGAGGCCGGCAGCGGCGATGTGGTCGAGGCCGTCACCCACATGCGCGAGGTGATGACCGAGATCCGCCGCCTGACGACGATGCGCGAGGATGAACTCATGGCCGAGTCGAAACGGCTCGGTGCGCCCTACCACCTGGTGGTGGCCACGGCCAAGCTGGGCAAGCTGCCGGTGCCGAACTTCGCGGCCGGCGGCATCGCGACGCCCGCCGATGCGGCCCTGATGCGCCAACTCGGCGCCGAGACGGTGTTTGTCGGCAGCGGCATCTTCGCCAGCGAGGATCCGGCGCCGCGCGCGCGCGCCATCGTGCAGGCCTCGACGCACTACGACGACCCGAAGGTGCTCCTCGAGGTGTCGATGGATCTCGGTGAGCCCATGCGCGGCCGCGCCGTGAACGAGATGGAAGAGAGCGAGAAGATGGCGGGCCGCGGCTGGTGATGACGACCGCGCGCACGCGTCTGCCGGTCGGCCTGCTGACGCTGCAGGGCGACTACGCGCGCCACGAGGCCTCGTTCCGTGCCCTCGGCTGCACGACGGCCTCTGTGCGGCGCCCGGCCGAACTGGCGCACGTGGGCTGCCTGGTCATCCCGGGCGGCGAGTCCACGACCATGACCCGCCTGATCGACCTGGCCGGGCTGCGCGAGCCCCTGCGCGAGTTCGCCCTCGAGAAGCCGGTCATGGGCACGTGTGCGGGACTGATCATGCTGGCACGCGACCTGGCCGACGAGTCGGCAACCCACGGGGTGACGTCGCTCGGACTGCTCAACTGCACGGTGCGACGCAACGCCTACGGTCGCCAGATCGATTCCTTCACCGCCGATGTCGAACTCGACGATTGCCTGGCCGGCCAGCCGCCGTTCCCGGCGGTCTTCATCAGGGCGCCGCGGATCACGCTCGTCGGCGACGGTGTGGCCGTGGTGGCGCGGCACGAGGGACAGCCCGTGGCCGTTCGGCAGGGGCGACTGCTCGGCCTGGCCTTCCACCCCGAACTCACGAACGATCAGCGTCTGCACCAGGCATTCCTGGACCTGGCCTGAGTACCGTCAGGGGAAGGCGGAGCGATGCGGAAGATCAGGCGGGTTGACGGTCGAAAAGGCCATTGGGCTGCGGCCTTCGCGCTGTCGCTGCTGGCCATCCTCGGTGTCGGCTGCGGTGGCGGCGGCGGTGACGACGGCGGCACCGATCCCGAGCCGTGCTCGATCACGAATGTCAGCACGGGCACGGTGACGGCCTGGCTGGTCGGCGTCGACGGCCCGGCCAATCTCCGCTGGGACCACACGGGCCCGGCCACCGCGGTGAAGATCGAGTTGCTGAAGGCCGGCGTTGTCGTGGCAACGGTCGCGGCATCGACGGCCAACGACGGGTTCTTCTCCTGGCTGCCGGCCACCGGCGGTCAGCCCAACGGCAGCGATTTCGGCTTGCGCGTGACGGCCCTGGGCGAGACCGGCTGTGCCGGAGAGAAGACCGGGCTGACACTCACCAACGTCGCCGGCTGTTCCCTGGCCTGGACGGTGGACCTGCCCGACTCGGTGATCGCCGGCGAGGCCCTGCCGCTCACGTGGGACGGCAATGCCACGAGCGGGACGCTCGACCTCGAACTCTGGCAGGACGACCTGGGCAGCGAGCCGCAACGCGTCGGCGTGATCGCGGCGGGCATGCCCGATGACGGCACTTATCTCTGGAACCCGGTCGACAGCTTCCATTTCGGCACCAACGACTGGTTCACGCTGCGGCTTGCGGATCCGGACGTTCCCGGCTGCGAGGACGTGACCGCGCCGTTCCGCATGGTCGACGACGAGAATTGCGCCTGCTTCGTCACCGGCTTCTCGGCGGGGGCGGTCTACACCGTGGGCAGCACCATGAATCTGAGTCTGTCGCAGGATTTCGGCAGTGGTTTCGTGGACCTGCGGTTGCTGGCGGGCGCCGAACCGGTGGTGGGCGGACAGATCGCCAACGACGTGCCGGTCGCGGCGGTCTACCAGTGGGTGGTCAGTGTCTACGGCTACACGGGCGGCGAGCGCACGCGGTTCCGCATCAAGGCGACCGATGCCGCCGATGGCTATTGCGTGGGGCTGAGCGACGTGTTCACGATCCCTGAATGAGACAACGGCCCGGATTTCCCGCTGTACGGCGCGAAGCGGCGGTCGCTTCCCTGGTTGCGGGTCTGGTGATGGTCGCGCTCGTTGCCGTGGCGTCGGCTGTGCGTGCCGAGGGTTGGAACGAGTTCGGCCTGCGGCCGGCGCCGGCCACAGCGGTCGGTGACACGATCCTCGAGCCGTTCTTCGCCTTCGTCGTCGCGCGCGCCGAGGGCGACTCGCTGGGTCTCTGGCACGCCGCCGACCTCCAGGCCAGTGCGCGGGCCCGTGGACGTTCGTCGCGGCTTCCCGTCGAGAAGCTGGTCTCGCTGGAGCGCCGGCGTCCGGCTCCCGGCAGCGAGGGGCGCCACGCGGGTGCGCGCGTGCGCGCCGAATGGGTCATCACCTTCGACGGCGCGCTGGGGTTCCCGCTGCCGTACAGCATCCTCGGCTACCATCCGGGCAGCCTGCGCCTGTCGCGGACGCTGGTCCTGGCCGAGCTGGCGCCCCAGGACATGACGGTTGCCTGGCGCGAGAAGCGCGAGGTCAGGCGGCACGAACTGCGGGCCGTACGGGTTTTCGCGCTCGAGCGCGGCCACCTGCTGCTCGATGCCGATGCCGTGGTCGATCGCCTCCTGGGCGAGTTGCTCGACGACTCGTGGACCGTGGGTTTCGTCACGGCGCACGACGGCCCGGGGCGCCTGGGACTGGGTGTCATGCTCGGCCGCGACGGCCGGTCGATATACGGCGAATTCGACTTCGCCCGGGACCGGATCGAGGCGCACGGCCGGTCGCTGGCCGGTGCGCTCGCTGGTACGGTCCGGCAGTGGCTCGACCCTGCGCACGGCAAGCTGCCGGCGCCGTGGCTCGAGGAGTGAGCGCGAACGGACCGGTCCCGGGACCGGCCGGTTCAGGGAGAGCGGCATGGATCGCCTGGAACTGCGCATCAGCGGGCGCGTGCAGGGTGTCGGATTCCGGTGGCACGCGCGCGAGGAGGCGCTGCGCCTGGGCCTGACCGGTCGGGTCCGCAACCTGGCCGACGGTTCGGTGCAACTGGTGGCCGAGGGGCCGCGGGTCTCCCTCGAGGCGCTGGCGACGTGGTGCGGGCGCGGGCCGGTGCGGGCCCGTGTGGACGTGTGCGACGCCGCCTGGTCCGAGGCAGCGGGCGCCTGGAACGACTTCAAGGTCACGGGGTGAACGGCATGGGCAGCGGCAGCAGCGATCGCGACGGAGAGACGCGTCCGGATGGGCGCTGGCTCGTGGCGGTCGACGTCGACGGCACCTTGCTGGACACCGAGTTCGACGAGGTGCTGCGCCCGCGCGAGATCGCGGCCATGGAGGCCGTGCGGAGCGCCGGCCACGTGCTCGCCCTCTGCACCGGCCGCAACCTCAACTCGACCAGCAGCCTGCTCGCGCGGTCCGGCTGGGAGCCGGCCGACCTGCCCCTGGTGCTGCTCAACGGCGCCGTGGTCTGGGCCGACGAACCGCGACGACGCATCGCCTGCCATGTCCTGGACGGCGAAGAGGTACGCCTCCTGGTCCGGTTGTTCCGTGAACATGGCACCGTGCCGATGGTGTATGGTACCGACGACGATGGCGGGCTCCTGCGCCACGAGGCGCGTCCGGTCAACGACGTCCTGGGCCGCTATCTCCAGGGCCGGCGCCAGAACACCGGCGGCCTGGAGGTGGTCGACGACCTCCTGGCCTGCGACTGGCGCCAGGCGCTGGAAGTCGGGACCATCGACGAGAAGGACCGGATCGAGGCGCTCAGTCGCGCCATCGCACGCGAACTGCCGGGTCGCGTCAAGGTGATCAACACCCGATCGCTGATGGGCGGCGGCGCCTGGTACTGGGCCGAGGCGTTCCACGCGGCGAGCGACAAGGGCGCCGGGTTGCGCACCCTGGCCGAACACTGCGGCATCGGGCGCGAGCGTACCGTCGCCATCGGCGACAACTACAACGACCTGGACATGTTCGCCTGGGCCGGATACAGCGTGGCCATGGCGGGCAGTCCCCACGATGTGGCTTCGGAAGCGGATTTCGTCACCGGCGCCGTTGCCGACGGTGGCGCCGCCCACGTCCTCGAGAGCATCGCCGCCGGAGGGTTTCCCCACGGCGCCGGGCTCGTGCCGCGAAAGGACAGGACATGACCGGACGCGCCGACGACCTGCAGCGCCCGCCGCGCTCCTTCGCCGCAGGCATGCCCGAGGACCTGTCCGGCGACAAGCGCGAACGTCCGACCGGCGAGGGCCCGGTCGACGATGTCGGCCTGCGCGAGATGGGCTACGCGATGGTCGACCTGGTCGTGGAGTACCTGCAGGGGCTGGAAGGGCGACGCGTGTACGGGCCGCTGACGCCGGCCGGACTCGACGACACGTTCGCCGAGCCCTTGCCCGAGGAGGGGACGCCGTTCGCCGACCTCGTGCAGGACTGCCGCAATCGCGTGTTCCCGAACACCATGGCCATCGGCAGCCGGCGCTACTTCGGCATGATGAACCCGGCGCCGCTGCCGCTGGCGATCTTCAGCGAGGCGCTGTGCGCGGCCATGAACCAGAACACGGCCTCGTGGCGCCACGCGCCGTCGGGGACGGCCATCGAGAAGCGCGTCATCCGCTGGCTGTGCGACCTGTTCGGCCTGCCCGACCGCAGTTTCGGCACCATGACCGACGGCGGTTCGCTGGCGAACATCACCGGGCTCAAGCTCGCGATCAACCGGGTGCTGGGGCGCGACCTGTCGCGCGTGCGCGAGCAATCGGCGCCGGGCGCCGAGCTGGCGCGGCTGACATTCTATGTCTCGGCGCAGGCCCACTACAGTTTCGAGAAGGCGATCGACCTGCTGGGGCTCGGGCGGTCGCAGCTGCGACGCATCCCCGTCGATGAGCTCTACCGCATCGACCTGGTGCGGCTGGAGGCCGCCATCACCGCCGACAGGCAGGCGGGCCTGAAACCCGCGTGCATCATCGGCATCGCCGGTACGACCAACACCGGCAGCATCGACAAGCTGGATCGCCTGGCGGCGCTGGCTGCCCAGTACGGCTGCTGGTTCCATGTGGACGCGGCCTACGGCGGCGCCGCCATGCTCAGCGAGATGTACCGCCCCATGCTGCGCGGCATCGACATGGCCGACTCGATCACGGTCGACCCGCACAAGTGGTTCTACATGCCGTTCTCCGCGGGCGGAATCCTGGTGCGCGACGGCGACTTCCTGCGGCGCAGTTTTCTGGTGCATCCCGAGTACTACATGGAGAAGGTCCAGCGTGACACCGATGCGGCCGGGGGCGAGCCGGCCCCGCCGCCGCCCGACCGGCGCGGCTTCCACCACGGTGACAAGGTCAACTTCTTCCAGTACGGCATCCAGGGCAGCCGGCGCCTGAACGCGCTCAAGCTGTGGCTGGCCCTGCGGGCGGTCGGTCGCCGGCAGTACGCCGCCTGGGTCGAGAAGGACATCGAACTGGCGCGGGTGCTGGCCGCGCGCATGCGCCGGCAGCCGGATTTCCGCATCCTCGGGCCCAACACGCTGGGCATCTGCAATTTCCGCTGGGAACCCTTGAGGCCCGACGGCAGTATGCGCTTCTCTGCGGAGCGCGCCGACGGGTTGAACCGGCAGTTGCAGGACCTGGTCGAGCGGGAAGGCGATGCCTGGTTCAGCTACACGGTGCTGGACGGGCGCGTCGCCCTGCGGGTCAATGTCGAGAACCGGAACATGGAGCAGGCGGACATCGAGCGTCTGGTCGGCGTGATCAGGCGCGCGGCGGACCGTCTGCTGGAACTGAATCAGTCAACCGAATCGTGAAGGAGCGTGCGCCCATGAAGCGCCTCGCATTTGCCGCCCTGGTCCCGGCCCTGCTCGGCCTTTCCCTGCTGGTTGCGATGCCCGCCGAGGCGGCGCTGAAGGGCTCGGGCGACGTCGTCAAGGCCATCGCGCGCCAGAAGGCGATCAGCGCCGCTCCCGGCCAGCGGATCACGTTCGAGGTGTCCGTCATCATCGCCCCTCATTGGCACCTGTACGCGCACGGCGACTCGAACTTCATCGGTGTCGACCTGATCCCCGACGAGTCGTTCCCGCTCGAGGAGTTCGATGCCAGGTACCCGGCCGGCGAGGAAGGCGAGTTCTTCGGCGAGAAGGTCCGCATGATCTCCGGCAGCCAGGTGATCACCGGTGAAGCCGTGGTGCCCGAGACCCTGGCCCGCGGCCTGCACAAGGTGAAGCTGGGGCTGACGGTGCAGGCCTGTGACGACAAGACCTGCCTGGCGCCGGCGAGCCTGCCGGTCGAGATGGAGCTCACGGTCAAGTGAGCGGGGCGGTTCGCATCTACCTGGGCAACCTGCCGCCGGGGACGACGGTCGAGGCCGTGCGCGCGCTGCTGGCGGCGCACGGCGAGGTGGCTGACGACGAGGTGGCGGATGTCGACCTGATCACCGATCGCGAGACGAACGAGCCGCGCGGCTTCGGTTTCGCGACCATGCCGGCCGAGGCGGCAGCGCGGGCCGTGGCCGAGCTCGACGGCCTGGACTGGCAGGGCCATGTCCTGCGCGTGAACGAATCCCATGACCGTGGCGCCAGGCCGCCGCGGCGATCCTGGTGAAGCACGGCCGGTGAGTTGCGGTGCGGCGCATCCGGCGCCGCCACGCCGGCCCCGTCCCTGCCCCGAAAGGCCCGTCATGCCCGTCCTGTACCCGCGCCCGGTCGATGGTGATTTCCATCCCTACTACCGCAAGTACCTCGACCTGGTGCCGGCCGATGTGTCCGATCCGTTGCTGCAGCTGCGCCGGCAGGGCCTGGCCGTCATGGAGGGTTTCAAGAAGCTGGACGAGGCGACCGGCAACCACCGCTATGCCCCCGGCAAGTGGACGGTCAAGGAGGTGCTCGGGCACCTGATCGACACCGAGCGCCTGTTCGTCTTCCGCGCCCTGTGGATCGCCCGTGGCGAGCCGAATGCCCAGCCCGGCATGGACGAGAACGTATGGGCCGCGCACTCGAATGCCGGCCGCCGGCCGCTCGACCACCTGTGGCGCGAGCACCACGTGGCGCGCACGGACCACCTGCGCCTGCTGCGCAGCTTCGACGCCGAAGCCCGCCTCCGCCGTGGCCGCGCCAACGAGGCCGAACTGGCGGCGGGCGCCATCCCCTGGCTGATCGCCGGGCACGAACGCCATCACCTTGACGTGCTGCGCGAGCGGTACGGCGTGGAGATCTGAGCGGTCCCGACCCTCCAGCACCGGTGCCGGCCGGCCGGAAACGGCTTGGCGATGGCTCGCTTCCTGCTCTACGCTGGCGAAAGATAGACCCCGGCCCCGGACCAGCGGTCCGCCGGGCCGGCCACCGTCGGCGCAAGCGGAGGTCTGGCACCATGTCGCGGAATCACACCCATCGGCCGCTGTGGCCCTGCCTGGGGGTCGGGCTGGCCCTGCTGGCGGCGACCGCCCCGGCCCAGGCGACCTGGACCCATGATGCCCTGGTGAACGATGCCGTCTGTTCGCAATCGTCGGCCCAGTCCGGGACGCGCGTTGCCCCGGACGGCGCCGGTGGCTGGATCGTGGCCTGGGTGGACACGCGGGGCGGCGGGAATCCGGCCATCTATGCCCAGCGCGTGAACCCGTCCGGCTCGCGCGCGTGGACCGCGGACGGCGTCCTGGCCTTCCAGACCTCCGGTTTCTTCACGGAATTCGAGCTGGTCGGCGACGGCCAGGGCGGCGCTTTCCTCGCCGTCGTCGACAGCCAGGATGCCCTCCAGTACCACGTCTACCTGCAGAAGCTGAACGCGTCGGGCTCGCGCGTGCTGGGCACCGGCGGCGTTGCCGCGGTGGCCGGGTCGGCCTCGTTCCAGATCGAGCCGGCCCTGGTGAACACAGAACCGGGCGTGGCCGTGGTGGCGTTCGTGGACTCGCGGGGAGGCGCCGACATCTACGCCCAGCGCATGACCTCCGGCGGATCCTTGAGCTGGGGAGCGGGCGGCGTGGCCGTCTGTACGCAGGTGATGGACCTGCACGACCCGCGTGTGGTCGCTGACGGCAGTGGAGGCGCCTTCGTCTTCTGGGAGGACGAGCGCAACACCGTTGCCAACGACACCGACCTGTACGGGCAGCGGCTCTCGTCGGCCGGCGCCCAGCTGTGGCTGGCTGCCGGCGCGGTGGTCAGCACGGCCGCCGGTGCCCAACGGGACCTTGCCGCCGCACCCGACGGTTCGGGTGGCGCGCTGCTGGCCTGGGAAGACCTCCGCGACGCCGGCGGCACCGGCAGCGATATCTACGCCCAGCGCCTCAACGGTTCCGGCACGGCGCGGTGGTTCAACAACGGCCGTGCCGTCTGCGTGACGGCCGGGGACCAGTACGATGTCGTGGTCGCGGCCGACCCCTACGGCGGCGCCTGCGTGGCCTGGACCGATGGCCGGTCCGACGCCTGGACGGGCGAACAGGTCTATGTGCAGGCGCTGGCGGGCGATGGTGTGACGCGCTGGGCATTGAACGGCCAGGCCGCCGGCGGCGCCTCCGGCAACCAGTCCGCGGCATCGCTCGCGGCGGTGGGCGCCGGCGACTTCGCGCTGGTCTGGACCGACGCGCGCACAGGCGTCACCGACATCCGCGGGCAGCGCTTCGGGTACGATGGCGCCTTGCAATGGGAGGCCGCGGGCCTGCTGGTGAGCGGGGCCGCCTTCGCGCAGCTCGGCGCGACTGCCGTCGCCGGCACCGGGGGCGAGATCATGGCCGCCTGGGACGACGAACGCCTGGCCCAGGATATCTATGCGCAGCGCGTGGACCGCACCGGCTGGCTGGGCGATCCTGCGCCGGCGCTGACCTCGGTGGCCGACCGCCCGAACGACCAGGGCGGCCAGGCGCGCCTGACCTGGAGCCCCAGCTGGCTGGACGCCTGGGGCCAGCCCGGCCTCACCACATACCACGTGCTGAACCGGCGGCCGGGGGCCAAGGGCCTGGGCACCGGGCCGGAAATGCTGCGCGCCTGGCTGCAGGACGGCTGGACCGAGGTGGCCCAGGTGCTGCCGCTGCAATTGGCCTCGTACGCCTGCAATGCGCCGACCTACGGCGACTGGACCGCCGGCAACTCGCCGCTGACCGAGTTCATGGTCGTGGCCGAGGCGGGCGCCTTCCTGCTGCCCTCGGGCGTCATCACCGGCTACTCGGTGGACAACCTCTCACCGGGCGCGCCGCAGGGCCTGCAGGCGCAGACCGACCATTTCGACGTGCTGCTGGCGTGGTCGCCGTCGGGCGTGAACGACGAGGACCTGCACCACTACAACCTCTACCGCAGCCATGACCCGGACTTCACGCCGGGCCCGTCCACGCTCCTGACGGATGTGGCGCTGACGTCGTACGCCGAGGTGCGTGTGCCGCAGGGATACTGGTACTTCCGGGTGACTGCGGTCGACATCCACGGCAACGAAGGCGCGCCCAGCAACCTTGCCGGCATGTTGAGCCTGGTTGCTGTCGACGGCGCCACGTTGCCGACGATCCTCGCGGCGCGTTCGGCGTCGCCGAACCCGTTCAATCCCTCGACCACGATCCGCTGCGAACTGCCCTCCGACGGGCCCGTCCGTCTGGCCGTCCACGACGTGCGGGGGCACCAGGTGCGGCTGCTGCTGGACGAGTCGCGCGCGAAAGGGACGTTCACTGCGACCTGGGACGGGCGCGATGACGCGGGCCGGCAACTGGCGAGCGGCGTCTACTTCGCCCGCCTGACTGCGGGCGGGGCCGAATCGGTCCTGAAACTGGTGCTGGCGAAATAGACGGCGGATTCCCGCTGACCGCAGACGGGCGCCCGCGCTACACTGCGCGGGCGCCGTCGTTCCCGGCGGCCGGAAAGGACCCCATGCATGGAACCGGGACTGGCTGATATCCGCGCCGCTGCCGCCCGCATCGCGGGGCATGTGCACCGGACACCCGTGATCACCTGCGCGGCGCTGGACGCCCTGAGCGGCGCGCACCTGTTCTTCAAGTGCGAGAACCTGCAGAAGGTCGGCGCCTTCAAGATGCGCGGCGCCACGAACGCCGTGCTGTCGCTGGGCCCGCAGGAGGCCGCCCGCGGCGTGGCCACGCACTCTTCCGGCAACCATGCGCAGGCGCTCGCGCTCGCCGCCCGAACCCGCGGCATTCCGGCCTACATCGTCATGCCGACCTCGGCGCCCGCGGTCAAGCGTGCGGCGGTCGCCGGCTATGGCGCCGAGATCATCCCCTGCGAACCCACGCTGGCCGCGCGCGAGGCGATGCTGGCGGAGGTCGTCGCGCGCACGGGGGCCGCATTCATCCCGCCCTACGACGATGATCGCATCATCGCCGGCCAGGGCACG
The DNA here is from genome assembly GCA_016703265.1 of bacterium. Taxonomy (NCBI): domain Bacteria; species bacterium. Next base: position 303,901 of record JADJCK010000006.1, on the reverse strand, counting down.
GCGGCCCTCGAACTGGCCGAGGACGTGCCCGGGCTGGAGTGGGTGCTCTGCCCCGTCGGCGGCGGCGGCCTGTTGGCCGGGACAGCCCTGGCGTTTGCCGCCCTGGAGCCGGGTGCGCGCGTGGTGGGCGCCGAACCGGCGGGCGCCGACGATACGGCGCGTTCGTTGGCGGCGGGTCGGCGCCTGCCGGCGGTGGATCCGCGCTCGATCTGCGACGGCCTTCTCACTTCGGTCGGGGAGCGCAATTTCGCGATCATCGCGAAGCACGTGCAGGCCGTGTGGACCGTCGACGACGCGCAGGTCGTGGCGGCCATGCGGCTCGTCTTCGAACGCATGAAGCTGGTGGTGGAGCCTTCGGCCGTGATCGGGCTGGCGGCGGCGCTGGGACGCCGCGGGGAACTGTCGGGGTGCCGGGTCGGTATCATCCTTTCCGGCGGCAATGTCGACCTGGACCGGTTGCCCTGGCTGTCCTGAAACCGGATCACCCCGGCGGGACCGTGCGGCAGGGAAACTCCGCTTTACTGTTGCAGGCGCGAGCGACATCATGGATCCCCACCGGATGCAACGGCCCCGTTCCCGGGGCCTGTTCCGTCCCGCCGCCAGGGAGGGCGCGATGCCTCACGAGATGACCGTCCGCGTGCGCGGGTACCACTGCGATTTCTACGGCCACGTCAACAACGCGCGCTTCCTCGAACTGTTCGAGGAAGCCCGCTGGCGATGGGCCGAATCGGTGATCGACCTGCCGGCGTGGCAGGCAGCCGGCTTCGGTTTCGTGGTGGCGGGCATCGACATCCGCTACAAGCGGCCGGCGCCGGAAGGGTTGCTGCTGAGGGTCCACAGTGAGATCACCCGGCTCGATGCCCGTTTCGGCGTCTTTCGCCAGGAGATCTTCGACGCCGGCGACGGACGCCTGCTCGTCGAGGCCGATGTCACGTTCGCTGTCGTCGACGTGAAGACGGGGCGCTCGCTGCCCTTGCAGGGGCAGGCCGATGCGCCGTTCACCGCCTGGCGGCGCGAGCAGGCCGGGCGCAGCGGCGACTGAACGGACCGACTGAACCAACACGACGGAGCGTGCCATGTTGCCGATGCCGATGGAGCTTGCCGAACTCACCACCCGACTGGGCCTGGCTGCCGTCCTCGGCGGCCTGGTCGGCCTCGAGCGCGACATCCACGGGCGGGCCGCAGGCCTGCGCACCCACCTGCTGGTGAGCCTGGGCTCGGCCGTGTTCATGGTGATTTCCATCTTCGTGGCCAGCACCGCCCGCGGCGACCGGTTCGCCTCCGACCCGGGGCGCATCGCCGCGCAGGTCATTGCCGGCATCGGTTTCCTCGGCGCGGGCGTCATCATCAAGGAACGCGCGACGGTGCGCGGCCTGACAACCTCGGCGTGCCTGTGGCTGGTGGCGGCCGTGGGCATGGCTGCGGGCGCCGGCTACCCGGTGGTGGCGGTGATCACGACGGCTTTCGCGCTGGTCGGCCTGATCGTGCTGAAGTCGTTCGAGAGGCTCTATCCGAAGGACTTCTACCGTACGATCGAGATCACGACCGACATCAAGGTCAGCACGGCCGATGTGATCTCGCTGATGAAGTCTCAGAACCTCACGATCCTCTCGTGCGGCATCACGCGCGACTACGTGGCGGGCACCTCGCGCATCACCCTCGGGCTGCGGTTCTTCCACAAGGGTGTCACCGACAAGCGGTCGCACGCCATCTTCCAGATGCTCGAGCAGTCCGAATCTGGACATCAAGCGCATCGAATGGCGGCGGACCTGAGCGGGCAAGGGGCCGCGGGCGGCCCGGAACTGAAGTCCGTCGCCGCCCGCATGCCTTCTCCCGGCAGGTGATTCCCGGTCGGTTTGAGTCGCCGCGCCCGCGCGCCAGCTGGTCGAACGCCTCGCGCATGCCCTTCTGGAGCGCCGCCACGTCGGCCGCAGCCCATTTCGCCGGCTCCTCGCGGATGAACGACGTCTTGTCGACGCGGTTGTCGAAGCGGCCGAGCGGCAGCCGGTAGCTGTTGCCGTCGCGCTCCACGCGCACGGTGTCGGGCTGGCCCGAGTTCTCCAGCAGCCAGGCCATGTCGTCGCAGCCGTAGTCGCCGTACATGACGGCCAGCGGCACGCCGTGGTGCAGGATGCTGCCGGGGTCGTTCGGGTCGGTGCGCGCGGCATTCTTGCGGCGCGATTCCTCGGGTGTCACCCAGATGTAGAGGATGCTCGACTTCGCCAGGATCGCCGGGCTCAGCTGGGCCAGGCTGGCGCGGTAGCCGTAGGGGTGGGGGATGGGCATCGCCTGTCCGTCGGCGCAGCCGCGCGCGAACTCGATGACGACGGTCTTGCCCTCGAGCGAATCGGGCACCTCGTGCACCTTGTCGTCCAGGAGCTTGCGGGCTTCCTTCTCGATCGGCCCGGCGATCTCGCGTCGCAGGGCGGCGTCGAGGGCGCCGATCACGGGCTGGCCGCCGGCGCGAATGCGCGCGGCGTCGATCCGGTCGAACAGCCACAGGGCCGCCGACTCGGGGGCGGGGCGTCGCCTGTTCACCAGGTCGTCATAGTCCTCGTTGATGAGCTCGATCAACGTCAGCCAGTCGACCGGGTTGCGGAACGGCAGTGCCGGCGAGACGAAGAACAATCCTTGGTGGCCGCGGGCCGTCAGCTCGTCGCTGACGCGCCGCATGATGTGCACGTAGGGGAAGTCGTCCAGCTGCACTGTCTGGCCGATGCCGAACTGCTCGTGGCACTGGGCCGGCGTCAGGCTGGCCAGGTAGCGGCGCGCCTCGGATTTGCCGCTGGCCGGCAGCGCCAGCAGCAGGAGCGTGTCGATATGGCGGGACATGGCTGGACCTCGCGAATGGGTGTCAAGGTGGCGGTCTTCAGGCCCCCGATGATCGCCCACCGGCCGCCGGGCGTCAAGATCGCCCCGCCCTTGCCGCCCTCCGCGCGGATTCCGGAGCGCTTCTTGCGGTAATGGCCCGGAAAGCGCCCGGGAAGCCGAAGGCATTGCAGAATGCCCGCGGGAACGCCGGGAAACCCGCCGCCATCCGGAGGAATGCCATGTCACGCCGCGCCACCCATGTCCAACGGACGCTCCTGACGGGCCTGGTGTTCGTCATCAGCTGGACCCTGGCCGTCCCCGCCACGGCGGCGGTTCCCGGGCTGGACCGGCGTCCGGACAAGGCCGCCGTGACGACCGACGACAGCCGGGGATTCGTGCCGCCGTCGATCAATGGCGATCATTACGCGGCCGCGGCAACCGCCGCGCTGCGCGCCGACAAGGCACTGCCCGCCAGCTACGACTGCCGCACCGCGGGCTGGGTCACGCCCGTCCGCAACCAGGGAGCCTGCGGCGCCTGCTACGCCTTCAGTTCGGCGGCCGACCTCGAATCGAAGCTGCTCATGGCGGGCCAGGGCCAGTTCGACCTCTCGGAGAACAGCCTCAAGGAATGCCACTACCAGGACAGCAGCTGTGCCGGCGGCAACCAGTACCTGATGATGAACCTCCTGACCACGCACGGCGCGGTGCTCGAGACCTGCGACCCGTACGTGGCGGCCGACGTCGGTTGCACCGCGGGCTGCCAGACGCAGTACCTGGTGCTCGACTGGTCGGCCATCAGCGGCGGCACGGTGCCGACGCCGGCAGTGCTGAAGCAGTACCTCCTGGACCACGGTCCGCTGCAGACCACGCTGTACGCAGGCGACGGTGCGGCCCCGGCCTGGGCGACGGCGTTCAACAATTACAACGGTGCGACCACCCTGTACTACACCGGCACGCAGACGCCGAACCACTCGGTGATGATCATCGGCTGGGACGACAACCTGGTCCACGCCGGCGGAACCGGCGGCTGGATCTGCAAGAACAGCTGGGGCACCTCGTGGGGCGGCACCTGCGGCTACGGCGCGCAGGG